>JAFQHB010000079.1 GCA_017398165.1 Bacillota bacterium | reverse complement strand
ATATGGCAAACAAGCTGCTGATAGCTCTGTATGCGCTGCCGTATTCGTGGCTGTGGCTGCAGGCGTGGTATTTTTTATCGCTTCACTGGCTGTATGAAGACGTCTTTTTTGTGCTGGGTATCGGGCTGGTGCTGCTCTTGCTGCTTATACCGCTGCTGCTGGCCGGGTATACGGCGAAGATGCTGAGCTGGCGGCAATTCTGGCTGCTGCGCTGCGTGGATGTGCTGATTTATGCTGTGCTGGCCTATGTCGTGCTGGTCGGGTTTGATTCTTTTGAGATGATATTATTCGCGCTGATATTGCTTGTGCCAATAGCTTTGGTGCCGGTTCTGCTGCAGGCGACAGTGAGATTTTGTTATCTCAGGCTGGTCGATGATGATATTATGAAGGAGTGATAGTGGATGGCAAACAGGCTGTTGACAGGTCTGCATATGCTGCCGTATTCGTGGCTGTGGCTGCAGGCGTCGCATATGGCACTGGATCCTGCTATGCGGAAATTGCTGGGTATTGGTGAGTATACTGCCTTTATTTGGGGGTCGGCGGGTATATTGCTGGTCGGCTTTGCCATACTGCTGCTGGCACGGCGGACGGTTGCTGTGCTGAGCCGGCGTATGTTCCTCCTGCTGAATGTTGGTTCGCTGCTGGTATCGTATTTAATAGGCTGCCGGTGGGGCTTTACATTTGGTTTGGTGGTGCTTTGGCTGCTGTTGCTGGCGCTGCAGGCGATAGTTAGATTTTGCTATCGCGAGGCTGTTTGATGATCCCGGGAAGGAGTGACAGTATATGGCAAGCAGACTGCTGATAGCTCTGTATGCGCTGCCGTATTCGTGGCTGTGGCTGCGGTCGTGGTATTTTTTATCGGATAACTGGCTGGAAGGCGTATCTTTTGCGCTGGGTATCGGGCTGGTGCTGATCTTTTTGCTCATCCCGCTGCTGCTGGCCGGGTGTACGGCGAATATGCTGAGCTGGCGGCAATTCTGGCTGCTGCGCTGTATTGATATGCTGCTCTATGCCGTGCTGGTCGGGTTTGATTCGTTTGAGATGCAGTTGCTCGTACCGATAGCCCTGGTTCAGATATTGCTGCAGATGGTGGTGCGCTTCTGCTTTTACAGATTGATAGCATAAGAAAACCGAGCCTTGTGGAGGATCTCCCTGGGGCTCGGTTTGTGTTTAGTTGGCGTTGCTGGCTGCGATCTTTACCTTGCTCCACAGATTGCTGATGATCTTGCGGGTGGCATCATTAAAGACGAATACTTCGTCATTGGGATTATCGGTGCGGGGCAGATAGGCGTTGATGCCCTCGAAATCGCCGCCCTCACCGGAAAGATCAGCCATTACCTGCTGATTGGGCGATGTATAGCCGACATAGCTGGAATTATCATAAGCGCCGTCATAATCGCTGGCGAAGTTGATGAATTCGTGCGCCAGATCGGGATTTTTGGCGTTGGCCGGGATGACCATAGCATCAGACCACAGATTCGTGCCGCCCTCCGGCATGTAAAAGCCCATATTTTCGTTCTCGCTCATCACGTAGGCGGCATCGCCGGAGTATATCAGACCCATAGCTTTGCGCCCCTGCGCCATATTATCGATGATCTCGTCGGTAACGATCTCGGGTTTCATCGTTTCAACGCATTGTACCAGCCAATCATAGGCGGCCTGCAGCTCGTCCGGGTCCTCGGTGTTCATCGAGTAGCCGAGAGCTTTCAGCGCCATCATAAAGGAATCCCGCTCGGAATCGTACAGGTAGATATCGCCGCGGTATTTCTCATCCAGGAAGATATTGTAGCCCTCAGCCTCGAGATCCTCCAGGCTTACCTTGGTTTTATCATATACGATACCGACGCTGCCCCAGAAGTAGGGGACCGAGTAATCGTTATTGACGTCATAGGGCAGGCCGATGACGGCTTCCGTCAGGTCGTCCATACAGTTGAGTTTGGAATGATCCAGCTCTTGCAGCAGACCCTCGCTGATCAGCCGTTGGATCATATAATCACTGGGCACCAGAATATCGTAGGCCTCGCCGTTGGCGACTTTGATATACATTTGCTCGTTGGAGTCAAAATTCTCCATCACCACCGTTGCCCCGGTGGCAGCCTCAAAATCCTGCAGGATATTCTCGCCGGTATATTCACCCCAGTTGTAGAGGTAGAGCGTCTGCCCGGCGTATGGCAGGGCAGAGGGCCTGGCGCCGAGACCGGATACCGTGATTGCGCCAACCACTACGACTGCCAGTGTCAGTGTGGCGGGCAATACCATTTTGCGTTTGGTGATCTCGGCTGCGCGCTGGCGTTTGGCGATGAAGCCGGGAGCCAGATTGATAATCAGCAGCACGATGGTGATGATAACTACCATCAGTGTGGATACGGCGTTGATACTGGGGTTGACGCGTTTGCTCATGGTATATACCATAATGCTCAGGTTTTTGACGCCGCTGCCGGTGACGAAATAAGAAATGATGAAATCATCGACCGACATAGTGAATGCGATCAGCGCGCCGGAGATGATACCGGGAGTGATCTGCGGGATGATGACCTTGGTGAGTGCCTGCCAGGGGGTAGCGCCGAGATCCATCGCCGCATCGGCCAGATTCGGGTCGAGCGAGCGGATCTTGGGCATCACCGAGAGCATAACGTAGGGGATACAAAAGGCGATATGTGCCAGCAGCATAGTGGCATAGCCTTTTTCTACCCGGAAAGTGATGAAAAGCAGCATAAAGCCGATGGCAGTGACGATCTCCGGGTTCATCAGTGGCAGGTTGTTTACCTGCGTCAGCAGATCCCGGACGATCTTTTTGGATCGGCTGAGGCCGATGGCGGATATCGTACCGACTACGGTGGATATCAGCGTGGCGGCCAGGGCAACGCCAAAGGTGGTATATAGAGCCTCCATCATATCGCGGGATTCCAGCATATGCTGATACCAGCGCAGCGAAAAGCCGGTAAAGCCGGTCAGCGATTTGCTGTCATTAAAGGAGAAAACGATCATATAAAGTATCGGCAGGTAAAAGAAAATGAGCATCAGCACCATCAGTATTTTGCCGATGGGGCGGGAATTTTTCCTGAGCATGATCAGTCCTCCTTTCCGCCCTGGTTGCGGATCTCGACCTTACGCATAGTCATCATCAGCAGCATCATAATGATGGCCATAATCATCGAAATAGCGCTGCCGAAGTTCCATTCGCCGGCGGTGATGAACTGGTTTTCGATCAGGTTGCCGATCAGGAAGTACTGACCGCCGCCTAGCAGCTTGGGGATAAAGAATGAGCTGACGGCCGGCAGGAACACCAGTGTGATGCCGTTGATGACGCCGGGCAGCGAGAGCGGCAGCGTGACGCGCATAAAGGTATGCAGCGGGTCGGCGCCCAGATCGGCGCTGGCCTCCAGCAGGGAATTATCCATCTTGCAGAGCGATGTATTGATCTGCAGTATCATAAAGGGCAGGAAGTTATAGACCATACCCAGCAGCACCGCCGCCTCGGTGTAGAGCAGCTCGACCTCGCCCAGGCCGAAGAATGCCAGTATCTGCTGGATGGGGCCGCCCTCGCTGAGCAGGCCTATCCAGGCGTAGGTGCGTACCAGCATATTGATCCACATCGGGATGGTGATGGCCAGCACCAGCAGGTTTTGCAGCTTTTCGCGGCTGCGGGCGATGAAATAGGCTATCGGGTAGCCGAGCAGCAGGCAGATAACGGTAGTCTTGATGGCGATCCAGATAGAGCGCCACAGGATTATCAGAAAATCAGGGTCGGTAAAGAACTTTATGTAATGCTCCGGCGTGATCGAGAAAGAGATAATGCTGTTGCCGTGTTCGGTGATGGAATAGAGGGCGATCAGCAGCATCGGGAGGATGAGCATCAATGCCGCCCAGATGATATAAGGTATCGCTAATTGCGAAAAGCGTTTCATTGGCGCCCCTCCTTTATCAGAAGATCATCCGCGACATCACGTGGATGTCCTCGGGGAAGAAAGTCAGGCCGACCTCCCGGCCGACTTCGGAATAATCAGTGGTGTGGATCTTGAATTCCCGGCCGGTGGTGGAGAAGGTAATCTTATAGATGCCTTCTTTGACATCCTCCGGCTCGAAATCATAGTCGACGCTGATATCGACGCTTTCTTCCTCGTTGCTGAGTTTCCAGCCCTGGGCGTTGGCCCAGGTCTTGAGGTCGGTATCGAGAGCCTGGGATTCCAGTATCTCGTCTACCGTTTTGCTGAAGTTAAAAGCCATAACGGCTTCGTTGGCTTTTTCATTCTTGATGAAAGGCTGGTTGACGACGATGGCGGTACGCTCAATGGTGGTGCCGTTAGCGGTGGCAAAACGCACCGGGTATTCGCCCAGATCTTCTTTCAGGTCATATTCGATCTTGGCGATAGAGATGTATTCGTCAGTCTCGGGATCCCACGCCTGGGCATTGGAGCGGGCGATGATCTCTTTATCGTCCATTTCTTCTACTTCCTCTACATCGACGTAGAAATTATTGGCGCTGATCTTTTCTTTGCCGTTTTCGCTGGTGACGTCGTTTTTGCGGATGACCCGCATATTGACGGTGACGCTGGTGCCGGGGACGGTCTCGACGATGATCTCGTAGTGCACACCTTTGAAGAGGACACTCAGCACCTCGCCGCTCATTTTGCCCTGATCCGGGGCTACGATATCGATATCCTCCGGCCGGATGACGACATCGACGTTCTCATTAGGCTTGAAGCCGAAATCAACGCAATCGAATGTGATATCGTCAAAGCGGACTTTGTAATCCTCCAGCATCACGCCGGGCAGTATGTTGCTCTCGCCGATGAAGCCGGCGACGTAGCGGTTGGCCGGCTCGTTGTAGATTTCCTCCGGGGTGCCGACCTGCTGGATCTCGCCGCTTTTCATTACCACGATCTTGTCCGACATGGTGAGGGCTTCCTCCTGATCGTGGGTGACGAAGATAAAGGTGATGCCGACCTCCTGCTGGATGCGTTTCAGCTCATACTGCATTTCCTGGCGCAGCTTCAGGTCGAGCGCTGCCAGAGGCTCGTCCAGCAGCAGGACTTTCGGCTCATTGACCAGAGCGCGGGCGATGGCGACGCGCTGCTGCTGGCCGCCCGAAAGCAGAGTGGTGTTTTTATTCTCGTAGCCCTCCAGACCGATGAGCTTGAGCATCTTCATTACCTTTTGGTCGATGACGTCTTTACTCATTTTCTTGATCTTCAGGCCAAAGGCGATATTCTCGTATACGCTGAGATGAGGAAAGAGGGCGTATTTCTGGAAAACGGTATTCAGCTCGCGCTCATAGGGGGGCTTGTGGCTGATCTCCTCGCCGTCGAATATCACCTTGCCCTCATCAGCCTCCAGAAAGCCGCCGAGGATACGCAGCAGTGTCGTCTTGCCGCAGCCGCTGGGGCCCAGCAGGGTGACAAATTCATTCTCGCAAATATCCAAATTGATACCTTTCAGTACTATCTGACCATCAAAGTTTTTTACGATATCACGAAATTCGATAAGTTTTTTCGGCTCCATCTCATTTCTCCTTTCTCAAATTCGGGGATTGCTTAAAACATCGGTGGTGTGGTGATCCACAGTATCTTGGCATCGCTGCTGCCGTGATTATACAGATAATGGCTCTCGGTGCCGTCCAGATAAAAGGTCTCTTTGGCTTTGAGCCGGAATTTTTTATTGCCGCGCACCAGTGTGACGCTGCCTTTTAATACGTAGCCGAATTCCTCGCCCTGATATGCCGAAAGCTGATGGCTTTGGCAGTGGGGGTGGAGTGTCAGCAGTATCGGCTCCATCTCGTTTTTCTGGGCATTGGGGATGATCCACTCGATGCTGTAATCATCCTGTTCGTCCACAAAGAAATCCTGCTGCGAGAAAACGATCTGCCGTTCCTGCTCTTCGCGGAAGAAATCGGAGAGATTGCTGCCGAGAGCCTCCAGAATATCCTCCAGCGTGGCGATGCTGGGGGTAGTCAGATTACGCTCTACCTGGGATAAAAAGCCCTTGGTGACCTCGCTGCGGGAGGCCAGGTCGCCCAGCGTCAGGTCGTTTTGTAATCGCAGCTCTTTGAGCTTTTTGCCTATGTCCATTGATAAACACCTGCGTTTTCTAATACTATACTAAAAATTTCAGTTTGTTGTGCCGTTTGCTAATACTATACTTTTAATTCAAAATTACCGAACAGAATCTATTATACACATATATCGGCATAATGCAATAGCCCCGGATAATAAAATTGACAGGATGTGACAAAATTATGTCAAAAGTATAGCAGGACAGTATGAAACTGCCGTCCGGGCAGAGATTTAGCGGCAGCGTGACGAAAAAGTGTGGAAAAACTATGGCATTATCAGCTTTTTTATGCTATCATTAAAGGTAAATATCTTACGGTGGGGCAATATTGGCGCTGCTGATTATTTTTAAGATATTTATTACAGTAAATTTACAGTAAGTTTGATAAGTACAGGCCCTCAGCCTGTATCGGTAGTTTTGTTAAGGAGTGATATATAATGGCTGAATTGAAAAGTAAAGTAATGAAAGACGGATATATGCGTTCGCCGCAGCGTTCTCTGCTGTATGCGCTGGGTCTGACGCCGGAGGAGATCGACCGCCCGCTGATCGGCGTTGTCAATTCTTTTAATGAGGTAGTACCTGGGCATATGCACCTGCGCCAGATCGCCGAGGCTGTGAAATCCGGCATCCGTCTGGCAGGCGGCACACCGCTGGAATTCCCCGCCATCGCTGTGTGCGACGGTATCGCGATGGGGCACGTCGGTATGAAGTATTCTCTGGCCAGCCGTGAGCTGATCGCCGATTCTGCCGAGACTATGGCTCTGGCGCACGCTTTTGATGCGCTGGTTTTCATCCCCAACTGTGATAAGGTAGTGCCGGGTATGTTGATGGCGGCGGCACGTCTGGATCTGCCCTGTATCTTCGTCAGCGGCGGCCCGATGCTGGCCGGCAAGCTGAATTGCAAGGTGCTGGATCTTAATTCCAACTTTGAGGCTTCGGGTGCTTTTGCTGCCGGCAAGATCGACCGTGCCGAGCTTGATGCTATCGAGCAGAATGCCTGCCCTACCTGCGGTTCCTGCTCGGGTATGTTCACCGCCAACTCTATGAACTGTCTGACGGAAGTCCTCGGTATGGGTCTGGCCGGCAACGGCACTGTGGCCGCTGTGGAATCCGGCCGTCTGCGTCTGGCCAAGCACGCCGGTATGCAGGTTATGAAGCTGCTGGAGCAGGATATCCGTCCGCACGATATTATGACCGCCGCTGCATTCAAAAACGCCCTGATCGCCGATATGGCTATGGGCTGCTCTACCAATACCGTACTGCATTTGCCCGCTATCGCCCATGAGGCAGGTGTGGCGCTGGATCTGGATATGATCAATGAGATCAGCGAGATCACCCCGCATCTGTGCAAGCTGGCCCCGGCAGGCGAGCACCACATTGAGGATCTGAACAGTGCCGGCGGTATGAGCGCTCTGCTGGCCGAGCTGGCCGGTATGGGTCTGCTGGATACATCGGTAATGACGGTAACCGGCCAGACTATGGCCGAGAATATCAAAAATTCGGTGGTGCTGGACGGCAGCGTTATCCGCAATCGTGAGACTGCCTATAGCCAGAAGGGCGGTCTGAAGATTCTGAAGGGCAATCTGGCGGTAGACGGTGCGGTGGTGAAACGGGCGGCAGTAGCACCCGAGATGATGGTACACAGCGGCCCGGCGCGCGTTTTTGACAGCGAGGATGAAGCTGTGGAGGCTATCACCGGCGGGCAGATCAAGGCCGGTGATGTTGTGGTGATCCGCTATGAGGGTCCCAAAGGCGGCCCCGGTATGCGTGAGATGCTGACGCCTACCTCGGCTATTCAGGGGATGGGGCTGGGTGAGAGCGTAGCTCTGATCACCGACGGCAGATTCTCCGGCGCGACCCGTGGCGCGGCTATCGGTCACGTATCGCCCGAGGCTGCCGAGGGCGGCCTGATCGGCCTGGTGCAGGATGGCGATATTATTGAGATCGATATCAATGCCGGCAGTTTGGTGCTGGCAGTGGACGAGGCTGTACTGGCCGAGCGCAGGGCTGCATGGGTACAGCCCGAGCCCAAGATCAAGACAGGCTATCTGGCCAAATATGCCAAACGTGTTACTTCGGCATCCACCGGTGCGGTAACGATTGGCTAAGGTCGCATTAACGGTTATTACAGTATGTAAGCGGAGGTTGCCATGAAACATGTATTGAATGTGCTGGTACAAAACCGTGCCGGTGTACTGGTGCGGGTGGCCGGTTTGTTCAGCCGACGTGGCTACAACATCAACAGCCTGACTGTTGGTGTGACCGAAAATCCTGAGATCTCCTGTATGACGATAGTGGTAGAGGGTGATGACAGGATCATCGAGCAGGTCACCAAGCAGCTGCACAAGATCGTGGAAGTGCTGAAGATCAAGGACGTGACCAATGACGAATATGTCGGCCGTGAGCTGTTGATGCTGCGCGTGCTGGCCGAAAAGGAAGATCGTGTCGAGATTATGAAAATGTGCGAGATCTTCCGTATCAAGATAGTAGATATTAACCGCAAGAGCTTTATTATCGAAGCGACCGGCAATCACAGCAAGCTGAATGCCATCGAGGAGGCTTTCCGCCCCTACGGCATCCAGGAGATGAGTCGTACCGGCATCATCGCTATGGTGCGCGGCGATAATAAAGCCGCCAGACGGGATTGAGAGGAGGCGAGGATATGAACGGTGCAGAAGCAGTTATCGCGTGTCTGGAGCTGGAGGGAGTGGAAACTGTATTCAGCTATCCCGGCGGCGCAGTGCTGGGGCTTTTTGAGGCGCTGAGTAATTCCACGCAGATCAAAAATGTGCTGACACGGACTGAGCAGGGCGCCACACACGCTGCCAGCGGCTATGCCAGAGTCCGCCGTACGGCGGGCGTATGTATCGCCACATCCGGCCCCGGCGCGACCAATCTGGTGACGGGTCTGGCCACGGCGTATATGGATTCTATCCCGCTGATCGCCATTACCGGCCAGGTATCTACCTCGATGATCGGTACTGATGCCTTTCAGGAGATCGATATTACCGGTATCACCCGCCCCATCGTCAAGCACAGCTATCTGGTGACGGATGTCAAAACCATTCCGAGCGTCATCCGGGAGGCATTTTATCTGGCGACTACCGGCCGTCCCGGGCCGGTGCTGATCGACCTGCCCAAAAACGTGGCGGATGCGGAATGCCGCGCCCAGATACCCGGTAAGATCGACCTGCCGGGGTACAAGCCTACATTCAAGGGGCACAAGCTGAAGATACAGCGTGCCGCCAAAGTGCTGCAGAATGCCAAAAAGCCGCTGATTTATGCCGGTGGCGGTGTAGTCAGCTCGGGTGCCGAGGAAGTGCTGCAGGAACTGGCGCATCGTATTGATGCTCCTGTAGCGGTAACTCTGATGGGCAAATCGGCTTATCCTTTCCGTGATGGGTATTTCGTCGGTATGCTGGGTATGCACGGCGCGCCTGCCGCCAATCTGGCGGTATCGGAGTGTGACGTGCTGCTGGCTGTCGGTGCGCGCTTTGATGACCGTGTGACCTCTAATGTAGAGAAATTTGCTCAGGGTGCCGAGATCATTCATATTGACGTTGACCCGGCCGAGATCGGCAAGAATGTTGAGGTCGATGTGCCGATAGTGGGCGATGCCGGTGCTATCCTGCGTGATATGTTGGAAGTATTGGAGCCCGCCGAGCATCAGGCGTGGCGCGCCAGGATAGAGAGCCTGCGCCCGATGCACAGTGACGCCTATGCTGATCTGCCGGGGGCGCCGCTGCATTTCCGAGATGTGATCCGCAAGCTGAACCGTATGACCAAAGGCAAGGCCATAATGACTACCGATGTCGGCCAGCATCAGATGGTGGCGGCACAGTTCTTTAATGCCGGGCGGCGGGGTGGTTTTGTATCCTCCGGTGGTCTGGGGACTATGGGCTACGGTTTGCCCGCCGCTGTCGGCGCACAGTTGGCGGCTCCTGATGATACCGTCGTATGTATTACCGGCGACGGCAGCCTGCAGATGACGATGAATGAGCTGGCAACTGCCAAGGCGCACAAGCTGCCGATCAAAATCATACTCTCCAACAACGGTAACCTCGGTATGGTGCGTCAGCTGCAGAAATTCTATAAAGGCGGTAATTACTTCGGCATTGATCTGGAGGGCAATCCCGATTTCAGCAAGATCGCCGAGGCCTATGATATGGCCTATCTGTGTGTGGCCAGACCGGAGGAGATCGAGCCGGCGCTGCAGCAGGCGCTGGATAACGGCCGCCTGACTCTGGTGGAATGTCTGATCGATTGTGAGGAAATGGTATATCCGATGGTATTGAACGGCTGTGGCCTGGACGAGATGGTCATGGCGGACAAGCAATAGATGTTGTTTTTGACAAACGGCGCTCTGCAGCTATGGCAGGGCGCTGTTTTGTGCTGTAATGGCAGAAAAATCCTCTGCAAACAGGATTTACAGGCAGGAGTTTTGGCGTATTGTGTAGAAAAAACATACAGAATACAAAAACAATAAGATACAGAATGCGTATCCGTACATTATCATATGAAATGGTCATAGTGTAATGACTGTGGCAGTGATGATGTAGGGGATTATTTTGCTGTGCCGGGGAGGGGCTGTGTATGGCTTATCAGGGGCTGGCTTTTGCCAAGGTAAATTTGACGCTGGATATCGTGGGGGTAAGGCCGGACGGCTATCATCTGCTGGAGAGCGTGATGCAGAGCCTGTCGCTTTGCGATGTGGTGGAGGCACGCCCGGCAGCAGAGACTATGCTGACCTGTGATATGCCCGGGCTGGCCTGTGATGAGAGCAATCTGGCACTGCGTGCCTGGCGGCTGATGCAGCAGGAGTTCTCGCTCGATGGTGGGATGGATAT
>JAFQHB010000078.1 GCA_017398165.1 Bacillota bacterium | reverse complement strand
GTGGTGCGAAGTCCTTGTGCAGCGTATGGAAGCAGCCTCGGAGCGTATGGACCGAAGAGCCGTCCGGCTTGTGTAGGCTCCATGGGGTTTCGCCCTGTATAGCGGAGCGGCGTGATAGCGCCGGCAGAGAGCGGGGATATCCCCCGAATTTAGGTGGTAACGCGGATTTGATTCGTCCTAAGCTTGGCTTGGGGCGTTTTTTATTGTGCCGGTGATACCTATGGGGTTGCGTATGCACAGCGGATGAGGCAACAGCTTGGGTTTATGAAAAACAAATTTTTCAAATTGCCGCGTGTGCAGCGTCGATGACAGCCCTGCAATGGCACAGCATCCAGCCTGCACGAGCGGGGTACACCCCAAAAAAAACTTATAGATAGCGTTCTGCTGAATTAGTCAGAAATTATAGATGAAAGTGACCGAAAGGGGATAATTATTATGAAAAAGATCGGTAAATCGCATAAACTGGACGGTGTGCGCTATGAGGTGCGCGGCCCGATTATGGATCTGGCAAATCGTATGACTGCCGCGGGGGAGACTGTCATCAAGTTGAATATCGGTAATCCTGCGCCTTTTGATCTCTTTGCGCCGGATGAGATCATCAAAGACGTCATTATGAATTTGCCTGATTGTCAGGGGTATTCGGATTCCAAAGGATTGTTTTCGGCGCGGAAGGCTATTATGCAGCATTATCAGCTGCGGGGGCTGCGTAATATCTGCCTGGATGATATCTATACCGGCAACGGTGTCAGCGAGCTGATTATGCTGGCGATGCAGGCGCTGCTGGATAACGGCGACGAGGTGCTGCTGCCTGCGCCGGATTATCCGCTGTGGACGGCTGCGGTCACACTCTCGGGCGGTACGGCGGTGCATTACCTGTGTGATGAGCAGGCCAACTGGTACCCGGATATTGACGATATGCGCAGCAAGGTGACGGAGAACACCAAGGCCATCGTTGTGATCAACCCCAATAACCCTACGGGTACTGTGTATCCGCGCGAGGTGCTGCTGGATATCGCCCAGGTAGCGCGTGAGAACGGGCTGATGATTTTCTGTGATGAGATATACGAGCAGCTGGTGATGGACGGCAAACAGCACGAATCGTTGGCGGCACTGGCCCCGGATATATTTGTGGTGACGCTGAACGGACTTTCCAAATCGCACCGTGTAGCGGGATTCCGTGCCGGGTGGATGGTATTTTCGGGTGATAAGAAGCTGGCACGTGATTATATCGAGGGTGTGGATGTGCTGACGAATATGCGTCTGTGTGCCAATGTACCGGCGCAATCCATCATCCAGACGGCTCTGGGCGGCTATCAGAGCCTCTCCGAGCTGATGTCGCCCGGCGGGCGCATTTACCAGCAGCGGGATTATGTATGGCAGCGGCTGAATTCCATCGACGGCGTCAGTGTTGCCAAACCCTACGGTGCTTTCTATATCTTCCCGCGGCTGGATGTAAAGAAATTCAACATCACGGATGATGCACAGTTTGCTCTGGATTTTCTGCGGCAGCAAAAGGTGCTGGTCGTACAGGGTAGTGGCTTCAACTGGGTCGAGCCCGATCATTTCCGTGTGGTGTATCTGCCGCGCATCGAGGTGCTGGAGGAATCTATGGATCGTCTGGAGAGATTCCTGCGGTCTTATCAGCAGAAGATCACCTTCAGCGCACCGCTGGAGGCATAGATACTGCCCCATATTCGGAGTATTTTCCTGCCCCGCGCACATATGGCATATGCCCCGGTCTTGCGGCCCCGCATTTTGCTGTATGTGCGCGGGCTGTTTTTTTGGGGGGCGGTCTGCTGCCGGTATTGGGTCGGATGAGAGCCGGGGGCTGAATCTGTGGAGTATATCCGGGCAGGATTATAAAATAACGGCTGCGTAATATTGGCAAAACAGCAGACTTTTTCGTTATAAAATTTAGAGTTTTTCGTCATAAAATATGGAAATTTCAGCTCCCAGATATTATAATAAAAGATAGCCTGTTTGGCAGGAAGTTTGGAGGGTTGAAAATGAATTTTGAAGAAACTTTGCAGAATATAAAGACTGTTGATGCTGCGGCGGCTGCCCGTGCCCGGGCGCGCTGGAACAGCATAGCCAAGCCGCTTTACAGCCTGGGGGTACTGGAGGAGGATATCTGCCGTATTGCGGCTATTCAGGGCACCAGTGCTGTGCGGATTGATAAGGCCGGGCTGATTGTGATGTGTGCCGATAACGGCGTGGTGGCCGAAGGCGTCAGCCAGGTGGGGCAGGAGGTAACTGCCTCGGTGACTGAGAATTTTGTGAAGCACGCTACCAGTACGGCGGTGATGGCGCCGCACGCCGGGGTGGATATCTTCCCGGTGGATATCGGTGTCAACGCCAGACTGACCGCTCCCGGTATTATCGACCGCAAGATAGCGATGGGCACCAAAAATCTGGCTGTCGAGCCGGCTATGACGCGTGAGCAGGCTATTCGTGCTATCGAGGTCGGCATCGAAATGGTGGCAGAATTGACAGGCAGGGGCTATAATATTCTGCTGACCGGCGAGATGGGTATTGGCAATACCACTACCAGCAGTGCCATATTGGCCGTGCTGCTGGACGAGCCTATCGAGAAGCTGACCGGCAAAGGCTCCGGCCTGCGGGCTGATGGGCTGGAGCGCAAGAAAAACGCCATCGCCAGGGGTATCGCCCTGCATCAGCCTGACCCGGCAGATCCGATCGATGTACTGGCCAAGGTCGGCGGGTTGGATATTGCCGGGCTTGTCGGTGTATTCCTGGGTGGGGCGCTGTATGGCGTGCCGGT
>JAFQHB010000077.1 GCA_017398165.1 Bacillota bacterium | reverse complement strand
CAACTGTCTGGATACACAAGCATTTTTATCCTGTAATGGGGTAAAAATGCTTTTTTGTAACCGTTAGATATATTATGAGGTATAGATCATGATTGATAAGATCAAAGAAATTCAGGAAATGATGGAGGGCGAGCTGGCCGGTGCTGTATCGAACGAGCAGCTCGGTGAGCTGAAGGTCAAATACCTGGGCAAGAAAGGTCTGATCACCGACCTTTCCAAATCTCTGGGTAAGATGGCACCGGAAGATCGCCCCAGGATGGGTCAGCTGGTAAATGAGCTGCGCGTCACGCTGGACGGTGCGCTGGAGCAAAAAAGCCGTGAGCTGGCTGCTGCGGCCGAGGCAGCGCGTCTGGCGGCCGAGACGCTGGACGTCACCCTGCCGGGCAAGGCGACCAAGCTGGGCACCAAGCATCCGCTGACTCTGGTGGTGGATCAGATCAAGGATATCTTCCTGGGGATGGGCTATATGATCGAGGAAGGCCCGCAGGTGGAGCTGGATTATTATAACTTTGAGCGTCTGAACCTGCCGGCGGATCATCCGGCGCGTGATATGCAGGATTCTTTCTATATTGACGCTCAGCGTTTGCTGCGCTCGCAGACTTCGCCGGTGCAGGCACGTACTATGGATCGCGTCTGCCCGCAGACTCCGATCAAGATCATCTCGCCCGGTGCGGTGTATCGCCGTGATGATGACGCGACACATTCGCCGATGTTTCATCAGGTAGAGGGTCTGGTGGTCGATGAGGGCATCTCGCTGGCTGATCTGAAAGGTACGCTGCTGAACTTCGTACGCCAGATGTTTGGCGAGGACAGAGAGATCCGTCTGCGTCCCAGCTTCTTCCCTTTTACCGAGCCGAGTGTTGAGGTGGATATCTCCTGTATGCTGTGCGGCGGCGAGGGCTGCCGTACCTGCAAGGACACCGGCTGGATCGAGATCCTGGGTGCGGGTGTGGTGCATCCCCGTGTATTGGAGATGTCGGGCTATGACCCGGAGAAGGTCACGGGCTTTGCCTTTGGTTTTGGCGTGGAGCGTATCGCTATGCTGAAATACGGTATCGACGATCTGCGTGTAATGTTTGAGAATGACGTGCGTTTCCTGCAGAAATTCTAAAAACATAATACGCAAAGCAATAGTCTGATATGATGGTCTGTCACCGCGGCGGACGGTATCGCCCGGGCGGACAAGTACTGATATATCGGACTATATATGGAGGAAAAATAATGTTAGTATCATATGAATGGCTGAAAAAATACGTCGATATAAACGTGTCGGCCGATGAGCTGGCTGAAAAGCTGACCCTGGCCGGTATTACAGTCGATCTGGTGCATTATCCCGGCGCTATGCTGCAGGGCATCATCGCGGGTAAGATTATGCAGATCGACGCCCACCCGGATGCCGAAAAGCTGGTGGTCTGCCAGCTCTATATGGGTGAGGAATACAAAGAGAACCTGAATGAGCAGGGCTGGCTGCAGATCGTGACCGGTGCTGCCAATGTGCGCGTCGGGCAGATAGTGCCGGTGGCGGTACACGGGGCGTCTGTGGCCGAGGGCAAGATCAAGAAATCCAAGCTGCGCGGCGTGCCTTCCTTTGGTATGATGTGCTCTAAGGAAGAGCTGAACGTGCAGTCGGCACTGACCGATGAATACGGCATCTGGATCCTGGACGGCGAGGGTATCGAGCCCGGTGATGACTGCATCAGCAAACTGTGGCTGAACGATCCCGTGCTGGAGCTGGATCTGACCCCCAACCGTACCGATTGTCTGAGCATCGTCAATCTGGCGAGAGAGGTGGCAGCGGTGCTGGGCACTGAGCTGCACCTGCCGGAGATTGCTTATCAGGAGGGCGAGCGCAATATCGCCGATCTCTCCTCGATCGAGGTGCGGGATACTGATTTGTGCCCGCGCTATATCGGCCGTATGATCGAAGATCTGCAGATCGGGGCTTCGCCTTATTGGCTGCAGCACTGCCTGGGTGCGGCCGGTATCCGCTCGATCAGCAACGTGGTAGACATCAGCAACTTTGTAATGCTGGAGTACGGCTGCCCGATGCATACTTTTGATTATGACACCCTGCAGGGCGGCGGCATCATTGTGCGTCGTGCCGGGGCGGGTGAGCAGATAGTGACTCTGGATGAGCAGACCAGAGAGCTGACCAATGACAACCTGCTGATCTGTGATGCGGCTGACCGCGCTATCTGCGTGGCCGGTGTGATGGGCGGCCTGAACACCGAGATCACCGCTGCCACCAGCACCGTTTTTCTGGAGGTAGCGTGCTTTGATCACGTATCTATCCGCCGTACCTCGCGGGCGCTGGGTCTGCATTCCGAGGCTTCGCAGAGATATGAAAAGGGTGTGAATGCGGCGCTGCTGGATACGGTATCGCGCCGTACTATCCAACTGCTGGCCGAGTATTGCGGCGGCAAGCCGGTAGCCGGCTGCATCGACTGCAATAATTATGAAGAAAAGCAGGTGGTGGTGCGCCTGCGCCCCGAGCGTGTCAACGCAGTGCTGGGTACTGATTTCAGCGATGAGGAGATCGCGGCGGCTATCGGTTCTCTGCAATTCGGTATGAAGCGCGACGGCGATGCCTGGCTGGTGGATATCCCCAATTACCGTGTGGACATAACGCTGGAGGTAGACCTGATCGAGGAGGTCGCCCGTTTGCTGGGCTTTGATCGTATCCCCACCAGTCTGCCTTATGGCTCGATGACTGAGGGCAAGCGCACACCCAAGCAGCGCTTCCTGGAGGATGTAAAGAACGAGCTGGTACAGCTCGGCGCGAATGAGATCATTACCTACGGCTTTATCGGCCCGCGTGAGTGGGAAGCGATGAACCTGCCGGAGGACAGTGCCCTGCGTGATACCGTGCGTATCCTGAACCCGCTGAATGAGGATCAGAGCATTATGCGGACTACGCTGCTGCCCGGCATCCTGCGGGTGGCATCGCGCAACGTCAACCGCCGCAACAGCGATCTGCTGCTTTTTGAGAGCGGTGCGGTATTCATCCCCAAAGGGGACGAGCTGCCGGATGAGATCAACACACTGGCGGTGCTGGCTACCGGCAAAACCCCGGCAAGCTGGGCTGCCCCCGGTGCCGAGTATGATTACTTCTGGCTGAAAGGTCTGGTGGAGGCACTGCTGCAGCGTTTCCGCGTGGCAGACGTGGAATTCTGCGCGCTGGGTGAGCTGTCTTATATGCATCCCGGTCGTACGGCGGCGCTTTACGTGGGCGGCGTTTATGCCGGTTATCTCGGCGAGCTGCATCCGCAGGTACAGCGCAATTACGAGATGAAACAGCGCGCGCTGGTGCTGGAGATCAATTTGGACGTGCTTTTTGAGCATATCAGCGGTGTGGCTCAGTATCAGAGCCTGCCGAAATTCCCGGCGGCAGTGCGTGATATCGCACTGGTGATCGGCAAACAGGTATCGGCGGCGGCCGTCGAGCAGGCTATCCGCGGTGCGGGCGGCGAACACCTGTGGGATATCCAGCTCTTTGATGTGTACGAGAGCGAGGCGCTGGGTGCGGATCGCCGCAGTCTGGCTTATAACCTGACCTTCCTGTGCCCCGAGCGTACGCTGACGGTAGAGGAAGTCAACGCTGCTTTTGAGGACATCCTGGCTGCTGTGCGCGGCCTGGGCGGCGAGCTGCGTTCTTAACCAAAATTTGCAGGCATAAGAGGGCGGCTTGCCAGCGGTGATCAGCGCCGGGCAAACTGCCCTTTTTGGTGATACATAATTGCCGCAAATTAGACGCAAATGATATTTGTTGGATATAATATTGGATGGAGAGAGTGCGATATGGAAATTCTGGCTCCGGCAGGCAGCAAAGAGGCTTTCCTGGCGGCGGTGAACAGTGGTGCGGATGCGGTGTATCTGGCGGGCAAGCAATTCGGCGCGCGGGCTTATGCCGCGAATTTTGAAATCGATGAGCTGGCCGGGCTGATACGCTATGCTCATCTGCGTGGTGTGGCGGTATACGTGACGCTGAATACGCTGATAAGCGATGCCGAGCTGGAGGAGGCACTGCACTTTGCGCGGGAGGTCTGGCAGGCAGGGGCGGATGCCCTGATCCTGCAGGATTGGGGCTTTGCGGCACTGCTGGCCGAGGCTCTGCCCGAGGCGGTGCAGCACGGCAGCACGCAGATGACGCTGCATAACGCCCCGGCTGCGGCTTTCGCAGCAGAAAACGGTATGGCACGGGTCATCCTCGCGCGCGAAGTGAGCATAGCAGATATGGCGGCCATCAAGCGCGAGACCGGTGTGGAGCTGGAGGTTTTCGTGCATGGGGCGTTGTGCGTCTGTTTCTCCGGCCAGTGTCTTTTCAGCAGTCTGGTGGGCGGGCGCAGCGGTAATCGCGGGCGCTGCGCGCAGCCATGCCGCCTGAAATATCAGTTGATGAAGGACGGCGAGGCGGTGGCCTCCGGGCATTTGCTCTCGCCGCGTGATCTGCTGGGTATCGGGTATCTGGACGAGCTGGCGGCGGCCGGTGTGGATTCGCTGAAGATCGAGGGGCGGATGAAGCGGCCGGAATACGTGGCGGCGGCGACTGCGGCCTATGCGGCGGCCAAGCGCGGAGAGGAATACGACGCGCAGGGGCTGGCGCAGACTTTTAACCGTGGCTTTACCGGGGCATATCTGGCGGAAGAGCCGGGCAGCGACCTGATGAGTTACGAGCGGCCGAATAACCGCGGCGTCCGGCTGGGACGTATCGATGCCATCGCGCGGGATGCGCTGGTGCTGCGCCTGAATGCACCGCTGCAGGCAGGTGACGGTATCGAGTTTTGGGTTACTCGGGGCGGCCGGCAGGGCTGTGTGGTGAAGGAACTGCAAAACCTGCCGGATGGCCGGGTGCGCCTGCCGCTGGATGGTTTGCCGCTGCAGCCGCAGCGTCTCTCGGTCGGTGATCGGGTGTTCCGCACATCGGACAGCGCGCTGAATACGCGGCTGGAGGCACTCTGCACCGAGCTGGATGATTTGTCGCTGACGCTGCATTTTGTTGCCGAGTTGGGCGGTCAGCCGGTATTGACGGCCACGCACGGCGAGTACAGTGTGACGGTATGCGCCGAGCATCGGATAGCGCAGGCCAAAAACCGACCGGCGGATATCGAACTGCTGCAAAAGCAGCTGGGGCGGCTGGGCGGCAGCGGTTGGCGGCTGGACAGCCTGACGGCGGATATGCAGCCCGGGCTGATGCTGCCGGCCAGTGTGCTGAATCAGCTGCGTCGGGATGCTCTGCAGGCACTGGAAGAAAAAATACTGGCGGCTTACCAGCGTCCGCAGCGGGGGCGTTTCACCACTGGGCTGGCTGATGCTGCACCGGTGGCTGCCCCGCAGCGGGATAAGCTGGCGGTGGCGGTGGGCAGCCTGGCGGCGGTGCAGGCGGCGCGTGATGCCGGGGCTGACCGCATTTACTGGCGCGGCTGGCGGGATCGTTTTGACAGGTGGAGTCAGGATAAGGGCAGCTTCGCACAGGAGGTGCAGACTCTGGCCGGGCTGGGTGTGCCGGTATCGGTGCTGCTGCCGACTATCGCCCTGCAGCAGGAGCTGCCGCTGTGGCGCGAACGTCTGGCAGCGTGCCGGGAGGCCGGTATCAGCGGTATCGCGGCGGGCAACCCCTGGGTGTGGCCGCTGTTGCGCGATATGGACTGGCAGCCGGAGATCACGGCGGATTTTGGGCTGAATATCTTTAATGCGGCGGCGGCACTCTTTTGGCAGCGGCACGGTGCGGTGCGCGCGGCTCTTTCCAGAGAATTGAATCGGGAGCAGCTGCGCGGGCTGCGGCGCAGGCTGAACGGGCGTATCGCGGCCGAGGTACAGGTTTTTGGCGAGCTGGAGATGATGAACAGCCGTCACTGCCCGATCGGTGCGCTTTGCGGCGGCAAGACGGCGGAGCGCGCCTGTGCCGGAGCCTGTCGGGGCGGTACGTGGCGGCTGCGGGATGAGAAAGGTTATCTCTTCCCGGTGTATACCGATGAATTTTGCCGCAGCCATATCCTGAACGGCCATCAGTTGTGCCTGCTGGAGGAAGCAGTGGATATCGCAGCCGGTGGGCAGACGCCGCGGCTGGAGCTGCTGCACTGGACGCCGCAGGCGGTAGGGCGAGTAACGGATATCTATGCCGGGATGCTCTGCGGCGGCAGACTAACCGAGGCCGAGTTGGAAAATACCCGCCAAAAGCTGGCGGCGCTGGCCGGTGTGTCTTTGACCAAAGGACATTATCATCGTGGGGTGGAGTGATTTGGCAGTGCATAAAGAGCATAAAGAGGATAATATGCAGAAATACTGGAATAAGCTGGAATATCCCAAAATTGTGGAGCGTCTGGCGGATTACGCTTCGTTTGAGGTGAGCCGTGAGCTGCTGCTGGCATTACAGCCCAAGCGTGAGCCGGCGGCAGCCAGGCGCGAGATCGACGCTACCACCGAGGGTGTGGAGCTGCTGCGCCTGCATCCGCTCTATACCTGCGGTACCTGCCGGGATATCCGGGATGCGCTGCGCCGGGTAGAGCTGGGCGGCGCGCTGGATGTGACGCAGTTGATCGCGGTGGCGGATACCTGCCGTGCCTCGCGGCTGAACAAAGAGTTCTTCTCGCAGTTGAAAGGACACTTCCCGCAGCTGGTGGAGCAGGCGCACAAGCTGGGTATCTTCCGCACTATCGAAACGGCCGTGGATAAAGCCGTCGGACCGGACGGGCAGATAGCTGACGGCGCCAGTGTGCGGCTTTCCGGCATTCGCCAGCGTATCCGTATGTACGAGGGGCAGATCAAGGAGCGTCTGGATAACTTCATCAAGAACCCGAACACCGCGAAATTCCTGCAGGAGCCTATTGTGACACTGCGCGGCGGGCGTTTCGTGGTGCCGGTGAAGCAGGAATACCGCAGCAGCGTGGCAGGTGCTGTGCATGACGTCAGCGGCAGCGGGGCTACCGTCTTTGTGGAGCCGCTGGCGGTGATGCAGGCCAATAACGAGCTGGCGCGGCTGCGTGCCGAGGAAGAGGACGAGATCGCGGCTATTCTGCGGGCACTTTCGGCGGTGGTGGCCAGCTTTGGCGAGGAGCTGGAGCGCAGCCTGTGGGGTATGGCCAAGCTGGACTTCGTGATGGCGAAGGCACGGCTGGCCTATGCGATGGAGGCTGTGCCCTGCCAGCTCAACAGCGGTGGGCTGATCAACCTGAAGCAGGCGCGTCACCCGCTGATACCCGGACGCGCAGTGCCGATAGATGTGAAGCTGGACAGCAAGCTGCGGGTAATGGTAATCACCGGCCCGAATACCGGCGGCAAAACGGTAACGCTGAAAACCGTGGGTCTGCTGACGCTGATGGCACTCTCCGGCCTGCATATCCCGGCGGAGGTCGGCTCGACGCTGTCTTTTTACAGCAAGATATTCGCGGATATCGGTGACGAGCAGAGTATCGAGCAGAGCCTGAGTACTTTTTCGGCACATATGACGGGTATCGTGGATATTTTGCGGCAGGCTGATGAGGATTCGCTGGTACTGCTGGACGAGCTGGGCTCCGGCACCGACCCGACGGAGGGCGCGGCGCTGGCGATGAGTATTTTGGAGCATCTGCATCGTTTGGGCGCCAAAACGCTGGCCACCACGCATTACAGCGAGCTGAAAAGCTTTGCCTACAACAAGAGCGGCTACATCAACGCCAGCGTGGAATTTGACGTAGAGACTCTCAGCCCGACTTATCGCCTGCTGATGGGCATACCGGGCAAGAGCAACGCCTTCCAGATTGCCGACAAGCTGGGGCTGCAGCCCGAGATCATTGAGCGTGCCAACAGCTTCCTCACCACTGACGAACAGCAGGTGGCTGAGCTGATCAGCGGGCTGGAGGAAAACCGTCTGCAGGCCGAGCAGGCACGGCAGGAGGCCGATCTGCGTCTGGCCGAGGTAGCCGAGCAGCAGCGGCAGCTGCAAAACCGTGAGATCGAGCTGGCCAACCGTGAGGCCGAGATCATCACCAAGGCACGTCTGCAGGCGGCGGAGATCGTGAGTGAGAGCCGCCGTCAGGCAGAGGAGCTTTATCAGCAGATGAAGAGCGAGCTGAAAAACGCCGCCCCGCAGAACAAATCGGTACAGGGGGCGCGCACCAAGATGCGCCAACTGCAGGAGAAGCTGCAGAATGATCTGCCCGCCAAACGCTATCAGGGCGAGGCCCCGGACAGGGTGGAGCTGGGTCAGGCGGTGGAGATACCCAAGCTGCATCAGAGCGGTATCGTCATCACTCTGCCGGATCAGCGCGGCGAGCTGCAGGTGCAGATCGGTGTGATGAAGGTAAATGTCAAGCTGTCTGATTTGCGGCCGGATAAGCGGCGCGAGGAGAAAGAAAGCACCGGGCGCACCAAAATGATGATGATGTCCAAGGCGCGCAGCATCAGCACCGAGATCGATCTGCACGGTATGACGGTGGATGAGGCCACGCACGAGCTGGACAAATATCTGGACGATGCGTATTTGGCGAATCTGCGGCAGGTGCGGGTGATACACGGGCGCGGCACCGGCGCGCTGAAAAACGGAGTGATGGCCTATCTGCGGAAGCATCCGCTGGTGGCCAGAGCGACGCCGGCTCCTTTCTCGGAGGGTGGTATCGGCGCTACCGTGGTGGAGTTTAAGTAGTCCGGTTTCCCCGGAGATGCCACGCGCGTGGTACATCAATCAAAAAATCTGTGTCTGATTGCCAAAGGGCAAGCAAAAACCCCTGCCGGGTCAGTTGATACCGGCAGGGGTTTATTATGTTTGTGATCAGAAGCGGTGCTGGTAATCCTCCTGCAGCAGTTGGCGGGCATAGAGGATATTGCCGGCGGTGGCTGCGGTAGGCCGGATATTGGCGATAGGCTGCCAGACCTCGAAAGGCTCGGGGGATGTACGGCAGGTGGCATCACCGGCTTCGATCTCATAATCGTAGAAGCGGCCGGCGGTGCGTATCTGCTTACTGATGATGGCCTCGCAGGCTTCGTGCATATTGCGGTGATTGCCGATGATGTCGGCACGTTTGGCGACTGAGTATTTGCCCATCAGGTCGAAAAGCTCGGTGCTGATGATGCCGCGCAAAGTCTCCAGCGCCTCGCGCAGGTCGTTGCCGTAGGGCGTGACGTCAAAGGGTGCCAGCCGTGAGGAATGAATGGTCTTGCCCACCGGCAGATGGACGATGGGTACGATCAGGGCATTGGTCTGGCGGGCGATTTTGAAAATACCCGGCCAGTAATTCAGCACCAGCTTGTTGGGTGTTTTGTTCCACGTGCCCTCGGCGTACATAATGATGTTGGTGCCCAGCTCCAGTGCTTTGACGGCCTTATCAATGATAGCCTGACGGCTGGTTTTGTCCTTGCGGTTGATGAGTATGGAGCCATTGAGGTAGGCCGCAATACCGTGATGGGTATTGAAGAAATGCGGCAGCGTACCGAACATCAGGTAGGCGGGTGCTTCGGCGACCAGCACCGTGCTCATGGCGTCTTCGACAAAGTAATGATTGGGTGCGAAGATAATGGGGCGGTCGCTGGGCAGCGGCTCCTGGCGTTCGATGGCGAGTTTTTTATCGCCCAGATAGAGGTGGCCGAATTTCATTATCAGCCGGTGCAGCACGCCGCTCCTAAAGCGGATACTGCGTTTGGAAAGCACCTTGTCAGGATCGTTATCCATCAGATGCCCCCATAAATGCGGCAAAAAGTAGAATAAAGCACCGCCGCGGTGAAGCAGACCGTGCTCGTTTCTGCCGAGCATATCAGCCAGAGTTTGTTCGGTGAGGGTACCGGACAGCAGGCTTTTGTTGATTTGATCCAGCTTGTTGAGCAGCCGGATGCGATGCTTGCTGATTTCTTTGGCAGGCATAGTAAGGATGTCACCCACTTGGCAGCATAGTTGTGGCAGCGCGAAAGGTGTCGCAGCTTGTCTTCATATTATAATGATATAATATCGCGGGATGTGTTGTCAACAGTGGGCAGAGCCGGTGGGGTAATTATTTTATATCGTCCATTGGAATATTATGTTCGCGGGCACAGCTTTTCCATCCTGCGTAAAAAGCCTTCCATGTGGCGTGAAAAAAAACTCGGTTTATATCATATTCGTTATTGCGCCAATCGAAATCCTCATTATTGAGAAGATAGTGTAAAAACAACCGATTTTCGCCGGTGAGGGTGGATTTCAGTTTGGGATAACGAATGATGCCATGTTTTGCTTGTGGGGTTGCTTTGCGTAAATCGTCTTTGTTAAATTCTTTTGTCATATGATATATCCTCCCTTTATGATACAATTTTGTAACATATATGTAACTAAATTGTATCATATAAATCATTGTGTAACAATACTAAAATTACCTCAGAAACAATTTTATGTTACAAGGAGAATACTTTAATGAACAAAGAGTTGGTAATTAAAACCAAACGCTCGCGTGGTGAGGATGGGACTAAAGTATTTTCGATTCGTATTCGTGAGGATATAGTGAAGCGTTTGGATGATATTGCTGTGCGTTCCGGGTATAGCCGTAATGAGTTAATAGGTTTATTTTTAGAATATGGACTTGATAACTGCCGTATTGAAGAGTGAGTATTTGTTATAATATAACCACCAGCTATTGAAAAAAACGCTTTGTTATGCTAAAATTTATCAGTAAGT
>JAFQHB010000004.1 GCA_017398165.1 Bacillota bacterium | reverse complement strand
TATGCCGGGAGTTTTGCTTCAGACGTTTGGTGAGGGTATACCAATCCTGATAACTAAGCCTGTGTCCCTCAAAGCCCAGTTGTTTGACGCCGTATTTTTGGCAGGCAGCGAGCAGCAGGCTGAATACGTCCTGTTCGGTGGTGCGGCAGAGAAATTCGGCCAGGGGGGCTTCGGCGGCGGCCTGGGCGATGAAACGGCCGTCGGAGAGCAGCAAAAGCCGGGATCGCGTTACCAGCAGCCAGCTTTCATCACCGGCAAACCCGGAGTAATAGCGGACGTTTTGCGGATTGATGAGCAGCAGCGCATCGTATTGCGGGTGCATCAGCCGGCGCAGAGCGGCGAGTCGGTTTTGGTGTGTGGCGGTATTGGTTTTGTTGTCGAGCATAGTGTTTCTCCCTTATCATATGGTGTTGTTGGGATAGTGCTTTTTATCGGCAGGCTTTCTGTGATGCCTTACCTGCTGCTTTGCGTCCCATTTAATTATTTCCCCGCACGTCCGGCGCCGGACACGTAGCCCTTTGGGGGATTGGTGCCGGTGCTGTGCGTGCGGGGCAGTGGGTTTTGGTGAGCAGTACGTTAATAGATCGAGCCGATGTCTTCCAGCGGGTAGAAACGGCAAAGAGCCTTGCCGCGAATATTATCTATATCGATAAAGGAAACATTGGCATCGCGGCTGTCGTGGCTGACCTGACGGTTATCCCCCATCACGAAGATACAGCCCTGCGGCACCAGAGTATCGATATAACCGCCGGTGTAGCTGTCGGCCAGGTAAGCTTCTTCCAGCAGGGTATCGTTGATATAGACGCTGCCGTCATTGATCCGCAGATGTTCACCGGGGAGGGCGATGACGCGCTTGACGTAGTATACCGAGCCTTCCTCGGCGGTATCGGGCGCGGGGAATACGATGATATCACCACGCTGCGGCTCGGCGAAGATGTAGGGCAGCGGGGAAGTGAGTATTTTATCATCCGATTGCAGCGTGGGCAGCATCGAGCTGCCAGAGACGTGGGTCGGCACTACTATCCAGGTGCGGATGGCAAAGGCGGCGGCTACCGCCAGTACGATGCAGATGGTGTAGCTGAGTAATGTACGGCCGAGGCTGCGCCGCCGTGGCGTCTCCTGCCGGGGGGTGGGCACGGCGGCCGGGTCGCCCTGGCGCAATTTTTCCGGATCGAGCGCGGTATGCTTTTTATTCTCCCAAAAACCGGCGTTGGCGTGGGGGATGGCGGCGCGGCTGCTGGATTTGGCCGGGGGATCCGGCTGGGGTACGGGCGGCTGCAGATCGCTGAGCGGCGGCAGCTCGTCTATGCTGGGCGGGGTATTGGTATTCAGCTCCTGCTCCAGACGCTGTTGTTTTTGCAGGTAAAAGTTTTGCTGCTGCCATTCATTCAGCAGGGTCTGGATGCGGTGTTTTTGCTCGGTAATGATGATGGAATCACTGTCTTGCTCGTTGCGGAGCTGCTTGACGTGTTCGAGCTGGGTGTTGTAATCCTGCATCAGGCTGTCGATCTGCTGTTTGGCCTCCATATATTGCAGCAGGGCGTGGCGGCTTTGCTCCTCCAGCGCGTTGAGCTTTTGCTGCTCGGCCTCTAATTGGTCTTTTTTGGTTTGCCCGATGGCCATTGCGGCCTGCAGCAGCTCCTGCTGGCGCTGCATTTCGCGGTTGATGCCGCTGATGCGCTCGGCCGAGGCGGTAATGCTGGCCTGCAGCTCTCGGCGATAGGTATGCAGCTCCTGCCCGGAGGCATCGGATACCGTGAATTGCCGGGCATCCAGCCCGGGTGCGGTATCCGGCGGTGCGGCGTTATTTTGCTGGGTCTCGTTGGTAGTCAAATTATTTTCCTCCCGGTATGCCGGTTGTTATCGCACTGTTGTTGAGCCAAGCTTTTGGATAGTGCGGAACTTGTGATATAGCGGAACTTGTGATATAATGAAGCATAAGTATCTGATGCGGCATCGGATACGTACCTGACGGGACGGATACGGAGTGTCCCGGCATATTTTTGACAATAATATTATTTATATTCGCATACAGGCGGCGATTTCCTGCACCTGCGGCGTAAGTTTCGGAAAGGCTGGCGATTTCTTTTATGACGGACAGGCAGATGAACAATGAGCGTCCGCGCGTGACGATATATACCGATGGTGCTTGCTCCGGCAATCCCGGCCCGGGCGGCTGGGGTGTGGTGCTGATGTTTGGCACGCATAAGAAAGAGCTTTCCGGCTTTGCCGAGAAGACCACCAATAACCGTATGGAGCTGCTGGCGGCTATCCGCGGGCTGGAGGCATTGAAGCAGCCCTGCGTGGTGGAGCTGTACAGTGACAGCGCGTATCTGGTGAATGCCTGGCAGCAGCACTGGCTGGATGGCTGGCAAAAGCGCGGCTGGCTGACATCGCAGAAAAAGCCGGTGGAGAATCAGGACCTGTGGAAGCGTCTGCTGGAGCTGGCTGGGGTGCATCAGGTATTGTGGCACAAGGTGAAAGGTCACGCCGATAACCCGTGGAACAACCGCTGTGACGAGCTGGCGGTGGCCGAGATCAAACGGCGGCGGTAGAATAATCCGTGCGTCGGCTGTCGGGATCGTTGGGCGGATTATAATATGGGAATTATAGTATAGAGTGTAACCAAAGGAGCAAGCAGAATATGAGGATAACCAAAAAAGCTTTGGCGCTGCTGTTGTTTTCGACGGCTTTTATGTGTATCGTTGCGGTGAGCGCCTATGTCTTGTGGAAGAATGACGTGCTGGATTTGCCGCTGCCGCCGGATGACGTGACGGTAGTAGCGCCGGTGGAGCAGAATGAGCTGTATCCGGTGCCGGCGGAGGATGGCCGGTGGGGCTATATCAGCGGCAGCGGGGAAATGGTGATCAGCCCGGTGTATCAGGAGGCACGGCCTTTCTGGGGCGGTGCGGCCTGGGTGAAGCAGGACGGGCTGTGGGGCTGCATTGATACCGCGGGCAATATGCCGGTGCGGGCAGAGTATGAGGATATCGCAGAGTACCGGGATGGCAGCCAGACCTTTGTGGCGGCTTGCAACACTGCGGCGGGTGTGACAGCCAATTCGGCGCTGTATAATGCCGACGGCGTCAAGCTGTTTGGACTTTCCGGGCAGTTGGGCGAGATGAGTGACGGGCTGATGCCGTTCTCTCGCCAGAAAGGTGAGCAGCAGGCCTGGGGCTATATCAATGCGTTTGGTGAGATCATCATTGAGCCGCAGTATGCCGAGGTCGGTGAGGTGTCGGGTAATTATGCGCTGGTGCGTGATTTTAACGGCAGTATCCAACTGCTGAACATACATGCCAGGACAGGCACTGCACTGGAGGGTGTGGACAGTCTGGATGCAGTGGGCAACCGCCGGGTGCTGATGCGCCGGGAGGACAAGTTTGGTTATCTGAATGTCGGCGGCGAGCTGGTGGTGGATTATATTTATGATGCGGCAGAGCCTTTCCGCGGTGGGGCGGCGCTGGTGGCGCAGCAGGGGCTTTACGGCCTGCTGACGGCAGATGGTGTCTATGCTCTGGCGCCGCAGTTTGCGTCCGGGCAGTATCTGGGCGGCGGTATGTATGCTATGAAGCTGGCGGAAGAGCCGGGCTGGCGTATCTACAACGCGCTGGGCGAGCCGGTGCTGGATGAGGTCGTCTATGAGATCGGCGAGTGGGTCGGCGGCTGTCTGGTCTGCCAGACCGAGAGCGGTACGGCCTTCCTGAACGATGCGGCGGAAGTGGTGGAAATCTGGGCGCAGGAGCATCAGCCGGGAGTTTTCCGTCTGGGGCAGCTTTATGGTATTGCCGATGATAACGGTCTGGTATGGTTTGATGAAGAACGCAGCGTGATCTATGCCTGTGGGCGTGATCGTGTGCTGACCGATGGCGTGGAGCTGCGGACGATGGCAGAAAACTCTGATGCTGCCTATATGGTATATTACCCGCAGGTGCAAACCGGCGAGGAAGCGGCGGGTGCTGCCTGGCGGCGTTTGAACAATGCACTGGCCGCAAATGCACTGGGCGATCATCAGGACGAGTATCGTACACGCGGCGAGCTGAATTATACCGTGAGCGGTGATTTTGAGCTGGTACAGGCCGGGGCGGTGATCACTGCGGTGCAGCGGCTGGTGCTGGATGACAGCTGGGATGTCGCTGGCAGCGTGGAAGCAACGGTGCAGACGGTATGCTTTGATATGATAGACGGACGGCAGTATGCTCTGGGTGAGCTTTTTGATCGTAATGTGAACTGGCGCACTGATCTGCTGACGGCGGCGCAGGCGGCATATACCGCGCTGTGTGCGGGGTCTGCCCAGCCGGAGAATCCCGAGGTGCAGGAGATACTTTCGCGTCGTTTGAGCCGCAATACCGAGTTTGCATTGGCCGGGGATTCGCTGGTGCTGTATTTGGCGCTGAGTGATGGTTCTTATCTGGAGCTGCCGGTGCTGTATGATAATATCGCTGATCTGGTGGATGAGGACGGCGAGCTGTGGCAGCGGATGCACCTGCAATAATTTGCGGTTCGTTTGCACCGCTTGGTGTTTGGTCGCTGTGAGGTTGGCATTACTGCCGGTGTGCAGGTGGATGGGGAAAATATTTAGTTTGCGATAAATTATTCGCTTTGGGGGATGTACCACGCTCGGTAGTCCCTGTC
>JAFQHB010000076.1 GCA_017398165.1 Bacillota bacterium | reverse complement strand
CTTCCAAAACTTCATTACATACAGAGCAGTGCTTGCCTTGGGTCAGACCCGTTTCAATACATGTAGGTGCTACTGCCGCATCAATTACCTCAGTATGACCGACAGCCGGGATTTCTACATAAGTAGTATAATCACATCTCGAGCAGGTCACATACGAATCCCAGCCAACTTCAGTACAAGTAGCAGACTTGCCATTATGACTTACCTCATCATGACCCAGTGCCGGCACTACTTCCTGTGCTGCCAAAACCGTATTACATACCAAACAATGTTTGCCCTCGGTCAAACCCGTTTCAGTACAATTAGGCTCTACTGCCGCATCCACTACCTCATGATGTCCATCGGCAGTTTTCAATTCTGCACCACAGACTGTACAAACCTGATCCTCCGTACAAGTAGCATCCGGACCAGCTTTATGACCCAGCGCAGCAACTACTTCCTGCGCTACCAAAACTTCATTACATACAGAGCAATGTTTACCCTCGGTCAGACCTGTTTCAGTACAAGTAGGCTCTACCGCTGCATCAACTACCTCGGTATGACCCAACGCAGCAACCTCTGTCTGTGCTTCCAAAACTTCATTACATACAGAGCAATGTTTACCCTCGGTCAGACCTGTTTCAGTACAAGTAGGCTCTACCGCCGCATCAACTACCTCAGTATGACCCAACGCAGCAACCTCTGTCTGTGCTTCCAAAACTTCATTACATACCGAGCAGTGCTTACCCTCGGTCAGACCCGTTGCGATACAGGTAGCATCTACAGCCGCATCAACCACCTCGGTATGACCCAGAGCATCAACTACTTCCTGCTTCACAATCACCTCATTACATACCGAGCAGTGCTTGCCCTCGGTCTTACCTGCTTTGGTACAATCAGCAGCCACTGCCGCATCAATTACCTCAGTATGACCCAGCGCATCAACTACTTCCTGCTTCACAATCACTTCATTACATACAGAGCAGTGCTTGCCCTCGGTCAGACCGGTAGCGGAACAGGTAGGCGCTACCGCCGCGTCCACTACCTCGGTATGACCATTGGCCGCAGTAACTACCTCACCACATACCGTACAAGTCTGTGCATCAGTACAGGTAGCCTCCTCACCCGGGGTATGATTCTCACAAACCCATTTGCCCTTTGTGCTGTAATAATTATAAGTACCGGTGCCACTCAGCAGATAAGTGCCATCCGCATTCTTCAGCTTAGCCGGGGTGATGGGAATTTTAGGATAATCACTAATCTCATTACTGGTTTGCGTAGCCTGATATGTTACCTCTTGGGAACCAGCCTTGATTTTTGCCACACCAGTGCTACTGCCATAAATATTCGCACCTCCTGCCGTAGTATAAAGATAGCCCTCCGATGCATCCATCGTACCAGCCACCTCAATAAGGGCATCTTTCAAATCTGCAACTGTACGAGTATGCGTTTGACCGGGAGCATACGGTACACTAAAGAACGGTTTGTTAGTAGAACCGCAGTAATCGCCCCATTCATCAGCATCATAGACATAAACATTATAACCATTACCCAGTTTACAGGCTGCACCATCAGCAATATAAATTTCTGCGCCAGGCAGCATCGCTATATCCTGAGCAATATTTACCGTACCTTCATTCACTCTCACGGTGATGTTACCATTAATGGGCAATTCATAATCAGCAGAGTCCATATCTACACCCACACCTGCAGGACCAATTTTCATTTCGATAGATGAAAGACTCATATCACCATAAGAATCAATAATCAAACGATCTTTGGAACCATCATATTTTTTAGTGACATAACCACTTTCCAGATAAAACATTGCCCCGGAACCACCGATAAAATCTACAGCAGCACCAAAATCCGCATTGGACATATAAATTGTGGTATAACTATATTCCTTGGCACCCGCATATATCGTCAGCGGAACCTCAATATTTTGAACATAATATTGAGACAAAGGAAACACACCATTTTTTATACCCGTGGTCGCATTACCACCACGGAAATCATGGAATTGAAAATTTTCATAAACAGATGCACCAGCCTTTGCAATCACATTACCAGAACCAGTAACAAAGCCATATGCATACAGCGCAGCACCATCATTTACGGTAATATTACTACCACTCTGCATCTCTACAAAACCAACTGCACCAGTCGGAGAACCGCCTTCTTTAGCAGATTGAGCATAACGATGTTTTGCAGAAACACTCATCGCACCATTGACAGTCAAATTAGCTCCATTAGCCAATTTCAATGTACGATATGCTTTCGGCTTGTCATAGCTATCCGTACTAACAGCCGCAGTAGTGTACATTGTATTTGCATCATCAAAGGGAATCAAAAGGGTCACGCCGGCAGGAATGGTATATTCACCCGCAGGCAAAGTGGCGTCATTCATCAAAACAATAGCTTTATTGGCAGAGTGTTCTTTTGCTGCAGCTGCAGCCTCGTTCAGGTCATCAAACAAATAACCATCCTTGATAGCATAATAGTCAAATTCAGTTGCAGTACCTTTAAATAAAACCAGATCATATGTAGACTCATAATGATAGGCTTCCGGCTTACCAATCATAAACCACGGTGATTCCGAAGCTTTATCAATAAAAACCGCCTTTATTGTCATATTCTCAGACTTGGTAGCTAACAGAGTAAACTCATCCTCAGTCGAAAGAATCTTATTATCGGCATCATCAACCCAACACAAAAATTTACTATTGGCATTAGCACTTGCAACAATTCGCGAACCATTCGGAGAAACTTCTACTTTGTCACCATCAGAGATTGTATTATCCGCAACTTTTACACTACCCAAAGACATATCAAAAACAAACGTAACATCAAAAGATGTGGCAGCAGAAAGATTAAAATTGCTCATCTCAAGTTTGTTTTCAGTATTATTTTTTGCTGTAGTAATCGTTATAGTAAAGTTTTCTCCAGCCTTTACCATTTTACTGAAGCTACCATCTAACTCGGCGTATTGGTTCCCATCTATACTCAAACTATTAACGTCGGTCGCCTTCCAATCAAACGATAGTTCCGCATTTGTATTAGAGCTATTTGTTATAGTAATAGTCGCGGTCTTTGCACTTGCTCCGATACCCCAGAAGCCAGCGGAACCTTTGGCCGTTACCTTAACAGCACCGTTAGACATACTGTCATCCGCAGCACCGCTGACACCAACGGTCACACCCTCCACCGGCTCATAGGTACCGCTTGACGCCACCGCCATAGGCGTCATCATCTGATCCAGCACATCATAAAAAGCCACGAAAGTAGCTGTACTCTCGTAGTCCTGCAGCTGTGCCAGTTCGTCCTCAGTCAGCCCGGCAGCCTTTTGCTCCAATGCGTTTATCGCATCCATCGGATTGGCCTTGCCGGAGTAATCCGCCGTCTGGATGACGTACGCTATCTCATCCTCGGCCATCCCGACTTCTATGTAGTAATCTTCCAATATGGCGTCCATATCTGCCTGCACTTCGGCCAGCAGATCGCCTGACGCTTCATCTGCCAATGCTATCGTCGGCAGCATCAGCATACCCAGCGCCAATACCAGAAAAACTACCAAACCGCTTTTACAAAAGTTTTTCATCGTTTTGTCCCCCATTTTATATTTACCTGCCCATTCCGGCAGGTTTTCCCCTATCTATTTTAACGATAGTATATTACAACATACCGTTTCGTGCAGTTTCACAACCAACTTACCCCCTTTTTGGATGCCATACTGTCACATTATGACATTTTGATTCCCTTTTACCTTAATTTTACTTATACATAACAATTATAAACCATCTCCGCCCCATATACAAGCATCTGCCCGCTATTTCTCTGCTTGCAGCCCGCGTTTTTTTGCCGCATCCCGGCCTGTATCCACCTCCCTCCAAACGACGCTATTCTCTATTCTTTCTTATCTAATCTCACGTTTCCGCTCTTGCGTTTTTGGCCGTTTTATGTTACGCTTAAAGATAAGCTGCCCGGGCTATACGCATTTGCCCCGGCAAACCCAATAACACATTACAAAGCAGAGGATTTTTGATATGACCCAAGTTGTTGGCATTCGTTTTGAACGCGCCGGCAAGATATATTATTTTTCGACCGGCGAACTGGACCTCACCTGCGGCGACCGCGTTATCGTGGAAAGCAGCCGCGGGCAGGATATGGGCACCGTGGTCACCCAGCCCCAGGATATTGACGAGACCACTCTCAGCACACCGCTGCGCCCGGTGCTGCGCCCCGCCACCCCGGCGGATGAGCAGCGGGCCGAGGCCTTCAAAGCCAAAGAACCCGAAGCCTACGATTTCTGCCTGCAGCAGATCGAGGCTTTCAATCTCCCGATGAAGCTGATCCGCGCCGAATACTCCTTCGATGGCAGCCGTCTGGTGTTCTATTTCTCCGCCAACGGCCGTGTAGATTTCCGCGAGCTGGTAAAGGCGCTGGCCGCCAAGCTGCACACCCGCATCGAGCTGCGCCAGATCGGCGTCCGTGATGAAGCCCGCCTTGTCGGCGGCTATTCCACCTGCGGCCGAGAGCTCTGCTGCGCCGCTTTTCTGGAAAACTTCCGTCCTGTCTCCATCAAGATGGCCAAGCAGCAAAACATCGCGCTGAATCCGGCCAAGATCTCCGGCGTGTGCGGCCGTCTGATGTGCTGCCTCTCCTACGAGAAAGACACCGAGGACGAGATGGAGTGCCGCCGCTGCAAGGCCGAAGCCGCCGCTGCCGCCGAGCAGGCCGCGCGCGAGGCCGCAGCCGACCTGACCGAGGAGCAGCCCGCCCCCGAGACGCGTGATAACAAAGAACGCAGGCATCACAAGCCCGCCCGTGATAACGCCCCCAAGGATAACCCTGAGGAATCGGCCAAAGAAAACCGGCGGGACAGCGGCAAAGGCCATCCCAAAGGCAGCAAGCCGCATCACGCCAAAGATACCCCCAAGCCCCAGACGGCCAGGGAAAACACCAAAAACAATAAAGCCCCCCAAGAGCCGCAGGAGACCGGTGAACAATCCACCGAGGCCACCGGCGAAAAACCCGCCAGACCCGTCCGTCCCCGCCGCCCGCGGCCGCAGCGCAGCCCACGCAAACCAACCGAAAGATCCGGAGAGGGTGATCCTATTGTCGCTGAAGAATGATATTTGGCAGCTCGAAGAAGAGCTGAATGATCTGCTGTACCGCCTGCAGGAGCTGCGCATCAAGGTAGACTCGCTGGAGGTGCAAAACGCCCGCCTGCTGGAGCGTCTCAACGATGATAACATCCGCAGCGAGGGCATCGAGGAGCTGACCAAGCTCTACGAGGAGGGCTACCACATCTGCCCCACCTACTTTGCCCAGCAGCGCGGCGGCGAGGAATGTCTCTTCTGCCAGAATTTCCTGCATGAGCACGCTTGATAACCAGACGGTCATCAGCCTCGGCCGGGGTCTGCGGCTCTGGCAGGATCGCCGCTTCTTCGGCTTTGCCGAGGATACCGCAGCACTGGCCGCTATGATCGGCCACTGCCCCACCGCCCGCCGGATATGCGAGCTTGGCAGCGGCAGCGGCGGCCTTACCCTGCTGCTGGCTATGGCCAACCCCCAGGCCGAATGTACCGGGCTGGAACTGATGCCGGCCAACACCGCCCTGGCCAGACGTTCGCTGCTGCTGAACGCCGGTATACCGGGGCTGCGGCGGCGCTGTCATTTCATACAGGGGGATCTGCGCCGGGCAGGTGATATTCTGGCCCCCGGCACGTTTGATATTCTTGCCGCCAATCCACCGTGGCAGCCGCGCCGCACCGGGCGCATCAGCCCGATACCGGAGCGCGCCGCCGCCAAAAGCGAGATTTTCTGCACTCTGGCCGAGGTTATCTCAGCCGCAGCACTGCTGCTGCGCCCCGGCGGTGATTTCTTCCTGATATTGCCGCAGACCCGCCGCGGGGAGGCCGAATCACTGCTGCAGAATACAGGCTTTACCATCATCCGGCACACCGCCCACGGCACACGCCTGCTCTGGCAGGCTCGGCTGGATACCGGCGGTGAATATTAGCACCGTCAGCCATATGCACTGATAATTGATAAAGCAAATTCAGGCTCACAAAAGGATTTATTATGGCGATCTCAAACATCAAGGCCGTCTTTCAATGTGATATTCAAAAAGTATGGGAAACTGTGACTTCTCTTGAGGACTGCACATGGCGCAGTGATCTGAGTGAAATCAGGGTACTTAGTCCCAAACAGTTCAT
>JAFQHB010000075.1 GCA_017398165.1 Bacillota bacterium | reverse complement strand
TACAGCCAGCCAGCTGGCACACTCCCGACGTGCCCGGCTGATTTCACAGCCCAGCTCATAGGGCTGCATAATATCGTGATGGAAAAGATCTGCGTTGGCGTGACAGCCGCCGCTGCAGAAGAAGCGTGCCCAGCATTTGGAGCAGGCCTCTTTGTTATAGACGTGCGCCTGACGGAAGCTCTCCACTATCGGCGCACTCTCGGGCAGTACGCCCTCGCTGATGCTGCCCAGACGATAATTCTCTCTGCCGACGAACTGATGGCAGGGATACAGGTCACCCTCGGGGGTGACTACCATATATTCATAGCCGGCGCCACAGCCTGTCAGCCTTTTGGGCAGGCAGGGCCCGTGCTTGAGATCCAGCTTGAAGTGGAAGAAGTCAAAAGGACGGCCTTCTTCGCGCCGTTTTTGGAAAAGATGCGCCAGCTTCCAGTATTCCTCTCTGAGCTGCGGCAGGTCTTCCTCGTGCAGCTTGCGATCGCCGTTTAATTCTACCGCCGGCTCCATCGAAAGGCGGGGGAAGCCAAGCTCCAGCCAATGCTCGATATCGGCGCAGAAATCCTTATTGTATGCGGTGTATGTACCGCGGACGATGGCATTACCGCGCTTATTCTGCGAAAGAAAGTATTTGATATTTTCGGTCACGCGCTCATAGCTGCCCTTGCCGCCGGGGAAAACACGTTGGCGGTCATGCACCTCGGGCCGGCCGTCGTGGCTGAGCACCACGCTGACGTTATTATCCTCGGCCCAGGCGGTGATCTCGGGCGTCAGGCCGACACAGTTGGTGGTAAAGGTAAAGCGCAGGGTTTTATTAAATTCTTTCTCGCGCTCTCTGCCGTAGGCCACCAGCCGCTGTACTACTTCGATATTCAGCAGCGGCTCGCCGCCGAAGAAATCGACCTCCAGGAAACGGCGGGCACCGCTGTGCGTCAGCAGGTAATCCAATGCGGCGGCGCCTGTCTCGAAACTCATCATTGAGCGTTTGCCACCAAAGCTGCCCATAGATGCAAAGCAATAACGACAGCGCAGGTCGCAATCGTGGCAGATATTCAGGCAAAGTGATTTCAGCACCGGTGCAGGCGGGATATACTTGCCGAGATATGCGTCATCGCTGAAAAGCAAACCCTGTTCCCGCAGCTCGCAAAGCTCGTCTACTATCGGAGCATCCTCGGGCAGGTATTCACCGCGGCGCAGCCGCTCCAGGCAGGCGGCGGTTTCCTCATCGATACGCAACACCGAGCCGCTGTTGACATCCAGCAGCAGGATGCCGTCGGGCACGGCAAACCAGTGGATATTGGCAAGCTGCTCGGGGGTTATTTTCTGTTTTTCCATATAATTCCCTCAACTAACTTGTGAAATAAAGCATCTGAATCAAACCGCCCAAACCACCGTCCGGCACTGATCCGGATGCGGTCTTATGTGGTTTTATGCGATTTAGATTTATATGTCTGATTTTATATATCTGACAAAATCAACAAAATTTAACTCTGAATAGAAAAATTAACTCTGAATAAATGAAACGGGAGCACCGTACGTGCCCCCGCAGTTTTTGCAAAACTTATTTCTCGCAGGCCTGATTGCCAACAGTACAAGAGGTTTTGCACGCCGATTGACAGGAGCTCTGGCAGCTGCCGCAGCCACCGGCTTTCACGCTCTCCTGGAGCTTACCCTTGACTACAACCTGAATGTGTTTCGCCATAATCTCTCCCCCTTATAGCAGATTTTCCGACACTTGCTGTCTGCTGTGCGGAGCATCCGCCGTAATGCGACGGATAATACGGCAGCATACAGTTTGGGATAATTATAGCACAATCCTGCGGCGGCTTCAATACCCCGGGCATAATTTCCTGCCCGACCGCGATAGCCCCGGGCAAAGAAGTCCCGCCCATCCCCGCACACATCCCGAACAAGCCGCATAACCTGTACTATAAAAACAAACGAAAAAACCTACAGGAGGTAACAAAATGGCTAAAAACTGTAACTGCAGACGAAACTTCACTACTTTAGGGGGGCTGGGTATCTTCGGACGCAATTTCCCGCTGGGGGGCATCAGCTTCACCAACAATAACTGCGGCTGCAACAATAACGGCAATAATTGCGGCAACGATTGCGATAATGACTGCGACAACGGCTGCAGCAACTGCAATAATTGCAACAGCAATTCCTCGGTAATGGGGACTTCTACCAATAACTGCAATAACTGCAACAACTGCAATAATTGCAATAACTGTAATAACTGTAATTGCGGCTGTAATAACTGCAATAACTGTGATTGCGATGACGATGACGACGATACCCTGACCATCACCGTAGACCGGCTGGACAACGGCTGTGACGAATGCGGCAACCAGACTATCAGATGGCGCATCACCGAACATAATGAAGACGATTGTGATGATGACAGAGTATGGCTCGTCACCGCACGCAACAACGGCTGCGATCGCTGCGGCAACGAGAGCGTGAAATTCACCATCACTCGCGAGGACGAGGACGATTGCGACTGCGATTGCAACAATAATCGCAACTGCAACTGCAACCGTAATTGCAACTGCGGCTGCAACAACTGCAATAACTGCGGCTGCTGAAATAAATAAACCCTCCCAGTCTGCACCACCGGGCCGGGAAAATCATAAATATAACTATCAAATAACTCAGGGAGGTACTGATTATGTCTTGGAATTCCAATTTTGGCGGCTGGGGATGCAACAGCTGCAATAACAACTGGGGCTGGAACAACGGCGGCTGCGGTAACAATATTGGCAACAATATCGGCAACTCGGCGTTCTGCTTTATCGGCGAGTGGGTCAATATCGTAGTAACGCTTACCATCCTGCAGAGCATCCTGGGCCTGGTGTGCAACTGGAACTGCGGCTGTAATAACTGCAATAACTGCTGACACACGCTAATATCCGCAAAGGAGCGGTCGGCTGCAGCCGACCGCCCTTTATTATCCTGCCCTTTATTATCACGTAAAGGAGAGAAGCAAGTATGAATTATATGGACCTGATCGCAAAACTGCGCGATACCAGCCAGGCACTGGAAGAACTGGCGCGGCATCTGGGCGAGCTGCAGCAGACCGGTGAAAGCACCGAAAACAGCACGGAGGTGATGAGCAACAGCATCAGCGTCGAAATTATCGCCGATGATGAAGCCCTGCAGACCACCATCCCCGCCGACGCAGCCACCACACAGACGGCAGCCGACACCACCCCCGATACCGTACCCCAGACACCGGCCGCAGCGAGCCGCCCGCATCAGCCACCGCTGGCCAATATGCTGGGCAACCTGCTGCGCGGAGGGATGCCGGGGGTATCGGGCGGCATACCCGGGCTGCCCGGATTAAACCTGCCGGGGCTGCCGAATCTGGCCGGGCTGATGAATCCCGGCGGCTCTCTGCCCGGTGTGGATATGCAGAATATGCCCAAATCACTGGAGGAGCTGCAGGCCAACCCCCAGCTGATGTCTATGCTGGACAGTGTGCGTAATAACCCACAGATGCTCAATATGATATCCTCTTTATCCGGGCTGGATACCAATAAAATAACCCAGGCACTGCAGAGCATCCAGCCGCAGGCCGCCGCCACACCTGCACAATCAGCGGCAGCCACGGCAGATATTATGCGTACCACACCGCAGGCAGCAGTACAGCTCCCGCAGTTGGCAGCCCAGACGATGCCGCAGACTGCCGCGCCGAGGCCGGTCGGTCATCTCGACAGCCTGCTGAGCGAATGGCGCTGGCAGCCCTATGCACGGGTATGGAGCAGCTAAACCCTACACATTATGCAGCCGCAAAATAAAAAGCCTCCGTCGCTGATGGAGACTTTTTATTTTATCAAAGCAGAAAAAATCGCAAACAAACAACAGGTTTGCGGCAGACTTCAGCAGCACGCCGGTTGAGAGCTTGCCTGCGGGTCAATATGCGGCTCAATCTAAAGAAGCGGCGTATGGTATCCTTATTCCGTCGAAACTATCTCCGGCACGATCTGCGGCAGTTCTCCCTGCCATATCTCCACCTCCAGCGCCGCACCATCAGTATAGCTGAGGCGGCACAGCAGATACAGAGCATCATCGGTATCATTACGCCAGCGCATATCCTGCGCCCCCCATACCACCGTGGCATCCCGGCCGGCGGCAGCATAAGACACCGGCAGGGAATGCGGATAACGCTCCACCACCGGCAGACCGGCTGCCAGCACTGCCTGATATAAGGTCGTGCTGACCTGACACACCCCGCCGCCATAGCCTAATACCGGCCGCCCGCCGGAGAATATCACCGCCTGCCGGTAACCCCGTGCCGCCGTTCTGGGGCCGACGGTGGTATTAAAAGAGAAAACCTCGCCGGGACGGATAATGCTGCCGTGCAGAGCATCTGCCGCCAGATAGATATTCTGGCTGCGGTTGATCTGTGTATCATCAAAAAAAGTAGTGGCCGCACCGAGCAGCACCGCCTGCGGCTGCAGCATATCGGTTACCTGTTGCTGTACCTCCTGCCAGACACTATCCGCTGAGACACCGCCGCAAACAGATCGGGGCACACGGACGGTAATGCTGTGCGCCGCCGCATCCAGGCTATACGTCATACCCAGATCATCCAGCATAGCCAACGGCAGACAAAACGAGCCGCCGATGATACGCGGCGATACAAAATGCTCACGGTGATATACCGCCGTATACTGCGGTGCGCCGGCATCCATCACATAAAAGACATCCGGCCGCCCGGATACGAAAACCAGCGACAGCGGGCTGCTGCCCCAGGCCACGACATTATCCGCATACCACCCAATCGGCACACCAGCCGCATCGGCCAGCAGGCGCACCGGTATATAGGGATCCGCCAGCATATACTCTACGTCGTCAGCACCGGCAAAAGCCACGGAAAAGGCGGATTCCCGCACCTCGCCGCCCGGTAATATTAGCTGCAGCCGCCAATCTGCCGCATCGGCAGCAGAGATCGCAGCAGCATCCTCCGCCCGGGTAACGGCCGGCAGCCACAGCACCAGCAGCACAACAAAAAGCAGCAGACCTGCTGATTTTTTACGCATAGCCCCTCCTCGATATATTTTTGGTCTTAATTATACGCAGGCGTTTAGCCAAAATCCCGAAAAGTTTGTCAGCCGCCGGGGCTAATATCGGGCAAATTGCCCGAGCTTTATCTTTTATACACCGCATACAGCCATATCCGCAAAGCATTCGGCATATTGTCCCGCTAAACTCCCCATAAGTGTCGCAAAAAACCACGACGGAGAAATTGCGAAAATTTTTCAAAAATTTCGGTAAAACCCTTGACAAGCCGAGCTGTTGCAGATATAATTTATTAGTGCAGCGTGGCTTTTCCATTGTCTGCCTTTTTGTCTGGACCATTAACTCAGTTGGTAGAGTAGCTGACTCTTAATCAGAATGTCCACGGTTCGAGTCCGTGATGGTCCACCATCTTGATCCATTAGCTCAGTCGGTAGAGCACCTGACTTTTAATCAGGGTGTCCCGCGTTCGAGTCGCGGATGGATCACCATAATTGGCACGTTGGAGAAGGGGCTTAACTCACCAGCCTTTCACGCTGGCATTCACGGGTTCGAATCCCGTACGTGTCACCACTGATCCCGGATACTTTGGTATTCGGGATTTTTTATTTTTTGTATTTGTATGTGGCGAAAAGACATAATCAAAACCCCCGGAGCAGCCGGTAATAACAGTGTGATTCAGGCTTTTCGCGACTCCTTTTAAGAGGCGACCACAGAAGATAGACCATTATGGAATATAAACCATTATGGAATATGGAAAACCACCCGTTTTAGGCGGGTGGTTTTTATTGGTATGTCTTATCCCATTTTATATTTTGCGGATCACTTTACCGGCTTTGACTTCATACAGGCTGTAGCTGCCGGGCTGCAGGAAGGAAAGATCATCGCTAACCTCGGTGGAGGTGATAAAAACCTGCGCTTTGTTCAGCATTATCTTCAGCAGGGCGCGCCGACGGCGGCTGTCCAGCTCAGAGAAGACATCATCCAGCAACAGCAGCGGATAATAGCCGGTGATCTCTTTGGCCAGCTCGACTTCGGAGAGCTTCAGCGAGAGGGCGGCGGTGCGCTGCTGACCTTGAGAGCCATAGTAGCGTGCCTCGATATCGTTGATAAAAATACTGAAATCATCACGGTGCGGGCCAAGCAATGTGAGGCGGCGGCGTTTATCCTCGGCTCGGCCGGAGCGATAGGCTGCCATCATCAGGGCGGATAATTCTTCCACCGGGGCTTTTTGCTCGGCCAGGGCGGCGGCCTGCTCCCCAAAAGACGAAAGGTATTGCAGTGTCAGCTGTTCGCTGTCGTTTGTCAGCTCATAGTGGATACGACCGCTGATATCGTTCAGACGGTGCAGTATCTCGCAGCGGCGCAGCATAATGACGGCACCGTTATCGGCCAGCTGCTGCTCCCACACCTCGAGCTGGGCATCAGCCTGGGCAGCGGGTATATAATCAATACCTTTGAGCAGATTATTGCGCTGCAGCAGGGCTTTTTTATAATTGGCGAGATAAACGTGATAGCCCTGAAAGAGCTGTATCATCTCCGTTGGGGGATCGAGACCTCTTTTCGTGAACTGAAATATGCCATCGGCGTTCTTAACTTCCACGCAAGGCGAGAAGATTTCATCCTGCAAGAAATCTATGCGATGTTCACTATGTATAACTTCTG
>JAFQHB010000074.1 GCA_017398165.1 Bacillota bacterium | reverse complement strand
GTCCTCCGGGCAGGTAAATTTCCTGACGAAAACGTCTTCATTCAGCCGGTGGCCAAAATCACCGCGTTTATCAGCAGCATACTGCTCCTGCAGCTTGCGCTCATTGAAATTCGCCAAAAATTTCGCCTCGATCTTCAGATACAGGCTGGTAAAACGGCGATAGCGGGAAAGCAGCAGCGTCAACAGCACGCCGCCCGGCACCACCCACACAGGATGGAAACCTATCAGCCAATACAGCGGCAATATCAGCAGCAGCATCGCCACCAATACACGCACCAGCATCAGCACCAGCAGCGGCAGACGGTTTTTGATGCCGCGCAGCCACAAAGAGGTCATATTCGGGTCGCGGTGCAGCAAAAGCTGCCCGACAAAGGGCATAATGCCCAGCTCCACCAGTACGCACACCAGCACGTTGCCAAAGCTCAGATCCGCCAGCAGCGGCGCCAACACCCGGATACCCAGCATAATGATGCCCACCGAGATCAGCATATGCAGCAGCAGCGAAGCAATATATCCCTTACCAAAGGCCAGCCAATCGCTGTCCTGCAGGGCGCTGTCATCGTCGTTATTGCCGTATTTCTCCCAACCCTGGCGCAGCTTTTCAGGCATTACCCCGGCCAGCCAATCCGCAAAGCCGCCGGCATGGCCGATCATCAGCGGCGTGGTAAAAGCCGTAACGACGGATACCGCCACGATCACCGGGTAGAGGAAATCACTGGTGACCCCCAGCGAAGTACCCAGAGCCGCAATAATATACGAAAACTCACCGATTTGCGTCAGACAAAATGCCGACTTTACCGAGGTCGCAATATCCTTGCCCGCCGCCATCATACCCAGCGTCAGGAAGAATATCTTGCCGACGATAGTGATAACGGTGATCAGCAATATCGGCAGCAGATAATCCACCAGAGTTGCCGGCACTACCAGCAGGCCAACCGATACGGAAAACACCGCCCCAAACAAATCCTTACACGGGGCGACAAGATGCTCAATCTTATCACTGTGCAGCGTGCCCGCCAGGATAGACCCGGCCAGAAAAGCACCCAGCGCCGAAGAAAAGCCCAGCGCATCGGCTATCCACACCATACCAAAGCAGATGCCCAACGAAAGCACCAGCAGCACCTCATCCGTCAGCAGATCGCGCACCTTGTGCAGCAGAGTCGGCAGCAGGAGGATACCCAGCATCAGCCATACTGCCAGATAAAACAGCAGCCGCCCGATCGTCAGCGTCAGCTCCAATCCACTGATGCCCTGGCTGACTGCCACGGTAGAAAGTATCACCATCATAAATATCGCCACGATATCCTCGATGATCAGCGTACCAATAGCATATCCGGCAAATTTATGTGATTTCATCCCGGAGTCCTCCAGCGATTTGATAGCAACCATCGTTGAAGAAATCGCCAACATACCACCCAGGAAGATACTGTCCATCATCGTCCAGCCCAGCGCCTGCCCCAGCACTATACCGAGGAACATCATACCGCCTACTTCAAAAAGCGCCGATAATATGCCCGCCAGACCTACCTTCACCAGTTTG
>JAFQHB010000073.1 GCA_017398165.1 Bacillota bacterium | reverse complement strand
GTAGCCATCCAGTGCGGTGGCGACTGCTGCCGGTGCGCCCGGGATATTCAGCAGGATGGCAGAACGCGAGCCGCCGTAAACTGCACCGACGAAAATACCGATCATCAATGCCAATGCGGCGTGAGTCTCCCAGCCGAAGGTGAAGGATACCAGCAGGGATACTGCCATAGTGGCCGAAAGACCGGGGATAGCACCGATATATACACCGGCAAAGCACCCAAGGGCGACGTAGAGGATCAGGACAGGCTCATAAAAAGGGGTCATTAGATAATTAAAAATTTCCAATCCTTACACCTCACTTATGGCAATACCACGCTGAACAGCACTCGGAATACCAGATAGATAAACAGCATACACAGAGCTGTCCAGAGCAGATTTTTTAATATATTTCCCCGGCTGAGGTAGGTCATACTGCACCAGAGGAATAAAGGAGTAACGATCATAAAGCCGCCGCCAAGGTATAGAGCTATGCAGTAAATCAACACCATAGCAGATACAACCAGAATATCGTGCGTTGCCAGAAAGGAAACGGCGTTTTTGGCCGCGGTGACAAGCGGCAGCCCGGTGTTGGCGGAGCGTTTGCTGCGGTCTGTTATCAGGATGATGACGGCGAAAATATCGATCATCAAGCTGCAGAAGAGCGGTACTGCACCGTATGAGGATGCGCCGGGCGATTGCTGATAGAGCAGGAAGGATTGCCAGGTGAAGAAAAGTCCGATCAGCAGCCAAAAGACGGCAAAGCCTTTTTCACCCGGTTTGAATGATGTCTGCACATCAGGTCGGAGCGGTTTGTTTTTATTTTCTTGCATATATATGTGCCTCTTAAAAATATGCGAAAAGCTGCAAACGAGATGCAGCTTTTCGCTATTGATGTTCGGTAAAAATCAATATCCGGATCAAATAATACCGATCAGAAATACCGTGGGGCAATGGTTACTCGGTGATACCCAACTCGTCCATACTCTTGGTGATGGCGCCGCTGTTGACCAGAGCGGTAATGGTGTTGGTCTGCCAGGTAGCCAGATAATTTTTGGCTTCCTCGCCGGTATAGCCCAGAGCATTGATGTTAAAGCCGTCCAGCAGCTCCTGATAGGATGCATCAGCAAAAGCGGTGGTAAAGGCTGCGCCCAGAGTATCGATCACAGCCTGATCTGTGCCGGCCTTGACGAATACGCCGTAAAAAGGACCCCAGGGCAGGTACTGCTCAAAATCAGGGTATTCAGCGGTGATCAGCGGAACTTCGGCCATTTGCTCTACCGGCTCGGTAGAGAGCATAGACAGGAACTGCAGATCTCCGGCTTTGTAATCCTCAATGCCGGACTGGACCTTGCAGATAGTGAAATCGCACTCGCCGCTCAGCACAGCTGCTTTGGCGGTGGCGTCGGAATCATAGGGTATCTGATTGAATGTAGCGCCGGTAACAGCAGTCAGGAAAGAAGTGACCTCCCACGGCAGACCGCCGGTGCCGGTGGTGGAAAGGGTGATAGTGCCGGGTGCGGCCAGTGCTGCATCGATGATCTCGGTCAGCGAGGAGTAAGGGGAGTCCTTGCCGACTACAACGCCTACGGTCTCGTCACCGATCAGGAAAACGGGCTCAAAATCAGCGTAGGTGAGGTCAATAATATCAAGTGCGGTGTAGAGCTGGGGATTCTCTGCACCCATCAGCAGGGTATAGCCATCAGCGGCCTGATCGTAAACGTACTGGGTAGCGATAGAGCCGGTGCCGCCGGTTTTATTCTCCATAACGATGGATACGCCGAGCTCTGCTTCTGCCAGGGAGGCCAGGGGGCGCATCAAGGAGTCGGTACCGCCGCCGGCACCCCATTGGATAATACCGCTGATGTTCTTGGCCGGGTAATCACCGCTCACGGCATTATCGCTGCCGGTGGTGGTATCGCCGCCGCAGCCGGTCATCATACCAAGCAAAAGGGTGAGTGACATAAAGATCGTGGTCAGTTTTTTCATACTCATCTCTCCTTCAGGTTTGATTTGCAAAAATACTTCTGCATTATAATATAATGGTAATGTATAAATTTTAACAGATATTGCTAAATTCTGCAACTGTTTTTTACGAGTTAAAACAAAAATCAGATATGGAAATGCCGGTAAAAAACAGTTTGTCAGGTAACACTGGCATAACCTTTGCCATAATTGGATGTACGAGGGATAGTTGCTAATATTGCATATTATGTATTTTAATACATTCTAAAACAATGATTTAATATTTTGATGATAAGCATTTACTATTTTAATGATGGCTTTCCCCCTCAAAATTATGATGGAAATTGTTGCAGGAAATATTTTTTGTCGCTTTGATTGACTAAGTTTGTCAGGTATAGTAAAATTCAAGTATAGAGTTGGAGCTATTTTTCTTATTTATATAGTGACCGGATATTTACCGGAGCAAAAGCCTGATAAAAGGAGCACATTATTTGTGAATACTATAAGATCTGATGCTAAACCTGCGGTATCGGATAATCCGCGCCGTGTGGTGCTGGATGTTTTGTATGCCGTCGAGAACACCGGTGCATATGCCAATATCGCACTGAGCGAGGCTTTGCAGAAAATACCCGCTTCCAATGAGCGCCATGCTTTTATAACCGAGCTTGTTTATGGTACTCTGCGTATGCGGGGTACCATAGATCACATTTTGGCGCAGTTTTATAAAAAGCCGCTTGAAAAGCTGCCGCTGCGCATCCTGCTGGCACTGCGGATCGGT
>JAFQHB010000072.1 GCA_017398165.1 Bacillota bacterium | reverse complement strand
GGTGGGTGGGCGGGGCGACGGGGTCTGACGGACGAGGTACACCCCTAAAAACTTATTATGTTTTATACTTAAACCTAAGTACTTTTTGCACCCTGCCCGTGTGTGCAGCGCCGCTATCAGCCCGTAGAGCGCGGCATCCACCCTGCACATGCGGGGCATAAACTAAATAACTTGGGTGGGCGACGGGGTATTGCGAGTGTGGTACAGTCCTAAAAACTAACAGATTTACAAAAATAAAAGGCCTCCCATACGGGAGGCCTTTGGTGTATCGCGCATCTATTCGACGATGGTGATGACGCCTTCGCGGCGCGGCTTCGGTGCGGTGATGGCAGCACCGTGACCCAGTGCGATCGAAGCTATGACGGTGTGATCCTGCGGGATGCCGTATTCCGTCAGCAGGGCGCGGACGGCGGGATCATCGCAGCAGACGCGTATCTGATTGATCCAGCAGGCAGCCAGACCCAGACTTTCGGCGGCCAGCAGCATATTCTCTACTGCGGCGGTGCCATCCAGCCAGGCGTGCTGGTGGGTGGCCTCATAAGAAACTATGATGTGGCAGGGTGCGCCGTAGAAGCAATAGCTTTCGGGCAGATCCAGCGCGGTGCGGACGGCTGCCGCCATACGGGCGGTATGCTCTGCTGTGGTGAGGGCGCTGAAGTGCCAGCCCTGATGGCCGTGGCCGCTGGGCGCCCAGCAGCCGGCAGAGAGGATGGCATCCAGCTCGGCACGGGTGACGGGCTGATCGGTAAAGGCGCGGGTAGAACGGCGGTTTTTGATAGTCTCGAGTACCGGATTGGTGATGGTATTGGTCATATTGATCGTTCCTTTCGTTTGGGGGATTATCACGTCTGGATTATCGTGTTAAATAAGGTCGATATCGGGGACATCAGGCTTTTCCGGCTTGGGCGGGGGCGCCTGCGGCTTGGCGGCGGGGTGTTTGTCCTCCTCATCTTTATCCACGATGAGGTTGTGCTTGTGGAAATGCCCGCTGATATCCGATGTGGTGTAGAATGTGATGAAAGCTGCCGGATCGACGGCCAGCACCAGACTTTTCAGCTTGCCGACCTCCAGCATATTGGTGGTGCACAGCAGCAGGCTGGTATGGGTCTGGCTATACAGGCCGATAGCAGGCAGCAGCGTGACGCCGCGGTGCAGCTCTGCCATCAGGGCAGCGCCGACCTCCTGACCTTTGGTGGTGACGATAAAAGCGGTGCGTTTGCGGCTGATGCCGTCTAATATGGCGTTCAGCGTCTGCCCGGAGGCGAAGATGAGTATCAGCGTATAGAGTGCTTTTTCGATACCGAAAATACCGGAGGACAGCAGAATGATAATGCCGTTGACGGATGTGGTGACACTGCTGACCGATATGCCCAGCTTTTGGTGCAGTATCATCGCCACCAGATGTGTGCCGCTGCTGCCGGAGCCGCTGCGCAGCACCAGCCCGTCACCCAGACCGACGAAAACACCGGCGAAGATCGCGGCCAATAGCTGATCTTTATTATAGATGACGACATCCTGAAAGATATTGAGGAAGAACACCTGCAGCAGCAGGGCGATCGTCGTCATAATGACGAAGCGGCGGTCGAGTTCCTTCCACGCCCAGATCATACAGGGGATATTGAACATCAGTACCGCCAGTGGGAAGGGGATGAAAGTCAGAAAATGCGTGAGTATGCCGGAGAGGCCGTATGTGCCGCCGGAAACAAAATCATTCGCCGAGACAAACCCCTGATAGCTGTAGGCCACAAAAGCATTACCGGCCAGAAAAAGCAGCAGGCGCGGCAGCTTCAACAGGTGGGAGGAAAGCTCCGCGGTGTTTTTGGCCGGATGCAAAAATTCCTTATTTTCCGCAGTATTTTCCATATTGGGATATTCCTTTTTGTGTGCAATTTTTATATAATAAATATAGCACAAAGCGGCAGATTTGAAAAGGAGGATTTATGTTTCCTTTAGCGCATATTTATATGACGGATCGGATATTGTCGGCAGCTCCCGGCCCTTTCGCACGGGATTTTGATGATTATGAGCGGCGGCTGCTCTATGTCGGCTCGATACTGCCGGATTTTGTCGGCGGGATGGGGCTTAGCCGGGATTACTGGCACGGGCACGGTGCGGATTTTTATGATTTTATGCTGCGCCGGCGGCCGGCAGATGAGGCATTGGCGCTGGGCGTCTGGCTGCATGGCATTGATGGCTGCGGCTTTGATACCTACGCGGATGAGGCCTGGTACAGCCCGCTTGGCTGGTGTTTTCTGCGCTGTCTGCCGTATATCCCGCAGGCGATGGCGGCTTGTGGTTTGCCGCGGGAGTATGCTCTGTGGAAATCGCATAATCTGGTGGAGCTGGCGGCCGAGCTGGAGGTCGCTTCGCTGCGGCCGGAGCTGGGTGAAATGCTGATGCTGGCTATCCACGATAACCGGGTGATGCAGACGGTCATTGATTCGCTGGCGGCTTTTGACGGCGGCCAGGAGCAGAATATCCGCCGGGTGCTGCAGACATTGGACGAGCGTTTCTCGATATTGAACGTCACGCCGGAGGATTGCGCCGCCAAGTATCTGAGCCAGCTGAAGCGGCGTCACGGTATTACCGGCGGCAGTGTGGCGGCATTGGCCGGGTTGATCGGGCAGATACGCAGCGATCTGGCGGCGGAGATGTGGCAGTGGTTTGATGAGGTCGAAAGGCTGCTGGTACAGGAGTACCGGCAGAGAGTCAATAGTGAAGAGTGAATAGTGAATAGTGAATAAGTATAGATGCTTGGGGAGAGTTTTATTCATTAAATTAAACTGCTGAATTTATTATTTTTCAACATAAGAATAAAGATAGTGGTATTTATTATGCAGAGATTGACCGGTAAAGAAGTTGCTGCGGCTATTATGGCCGATACCAAAGAAAGAGCGGAGAAGCTGGCAGCAGCCGGTAAAACGCCTTGTCTGGCGGTGTTCCGTGTGGGTGAACGTCCGGATGACGTGGCTTATGAGGCATCGATCAAACGGCATTGTGAGCGCGCGGCGGTGGAGTGCCGTTTGGTGACACTGCCGGCGGATGTGGCACAGCAGGATTTCGCGGCCAAGCTGCAGGCGGCGGCGGCAGATCCCACGGTACACGGGATGTTTTTCTTCAGCCCGCTGCCGAAGAATCTGGATGAGGATGCGCTGCGGGCACTGATCCCGGTGGAAAAGGACGTTGACTGCCTGGCCGAGGCTTCGGCTGCGGCGGTGTTCTGCGGCAGCGAGGGCTTTGCGCCGTGTACGCCCTCGGCAGTGATGGAGATGCTGCGCTATTACCAGGTACCGCTCTCCGGCAGGCGTGCGGTGGTGCTGGGGCGTTCTATGGTGGTGGGCAAGCCGCTGGCGATGCTGCTGCTGGCGGCAGATGCCACCGTTACCGTCTGTCATTCGCGCTCACAGGATTTGCCGGCGCTGTGCCGCGAGGCTGATATCGTGCTGGCGGCAGTTGGCCGCCCCCGTCTGGTGCAGGGCGAATGGCTGTCCTCCGACCAGGTGGTGCTGGATGTCGGCGTTAATGCCGACCCCGAGAATCCCGGCAAGATCTGCGGTGATGTGGATTTTGCAGCGGCCGAGGGCATCGTAGCGGCGGCATCCCCCGTGCCGGGCGGTGTGGGGCTGGTGACTACCGCCGTGCTGTGCCGTCACGTTGTCGAGGCGGCGGAAAGGCAGTGATGCTGTATGGCTGAGAATCGTGGTGTCAAGGTATGGCTGTGTCCGCTGGATGAATATACCTTTGCTTATGATGTGCAGGTGCTGGCCGATGATGCGACAGTCGGCGAGTATATGGATGCCCTTGATGAATTCCAGGCAGCGACGCTGGCGGATTGCTATGGCTGCGACGGCTGCTGTCACGAGCGTGTACCGCTGACGTGGCCGGATTATTTCCTGGCAGGTCAGCCGGGTGATCCGGCGGACTGGCTGATGCTGGTGGGTGAGCTGGATTTCTGGGGCGAGGCGGTGGATCTGACGCTGCGCCGCAAGCCAAACGGGGCCTGTCATCTGCTGGATGAGGACGCCAAGTGCTGCAGCGCACATCAGGTGCGGACTTTTACCTGCCGCACACATTGCTGCCTGCCCAAGACCGACCGGGCCGAGGCGCTGCGGGCGGCGGTCATCAATGCCGGTGAGGATGAGCTGGTGCGCCGTATGCTGGCCGGGGCGGTGCGCCCGTGGGCAGACAGACTGGCCGGTGTGGATGCGGCAGATTATGCTCCCAACGGTTTTACCAACGCCGGGGCGGACTGGCGCTCGGCACGGCTGGCCGAGCTGGTGGAGCCGGAGCAGTGGGCGCAGATCAGAGAATAGATTATAGTGCATAGTGATAGATGTCGGTATCAGGGGTTATTTCACGTGCAGGCAGAATATAGCGTCGGAAAATGCAGTATGCTGTAAAAAAATACAGGTATACATAGAATATCAGGTGAAAAAGTCACCGACCTGTGCATTAAGCTGTGGATAATGTGGAAAACTTTGTGAATAACTCACAGCCCACTGCTGGTGCGGGCTGGCAGGATTTACCCACAACCGCCCTGTGGAAAGCTGGCGGGATTTTCCAACAGGCTGTGCACAGTACGGGTATAAAACCGACCAATGTGCTATACCTTGCACTATATACTGCATATAAACCGGCCGCCCGGTGTTATAATATAGGGTGTGCCCGCGTGTGCGGGCGGCATTTGCTTTTGAGCCGTACTTTGCAGATACATTATTTGTGTGCAATATTATTCGATAGCTGTGATAAGGAGGTAATATACTGTGACTGAACAACAGGAGAATATCAAAAAGCTGCCCGGGCGGGAGGATGTGCCGGAGCAGCTCAAATGGGACGTAGAGTCGGTTTTTGCCGATGATAATCAGTGGGAGCAGGCTTACAAGCAGGCCGAGACGCTGCTGGCCGAGGCGGCAGGCTTCGCCGGGACTCTGGGGGATAGCCCGGAGCGTCTGGCGGAATATCTGGGCTGGCGCGAGCAGCTGATGCAGCAGCTGGATAAGCTGTTCCTCTATGCACAGATGAAGCGGGACGAGGATAACGGCAACCACGTATATCAGGGGCTGGCCGATCGGGCGCAGAATCTGGGTGTGCGCGTATCGGCGGCACTTGCCTTTGAGGATCCCGAGTTTTTGGCCATCGGGGATGAGAAGCTGCAGGGCTGGCTGGAGCAGCCCGGGCTGGCGCTGTATCAGCGTTTCTTTGCCGAGATTTTGCGGATGCGTCCGCATATCCGCACCCAGGAGGAAGAAGAGATCCTGGCCCTCTCCGGCGAGGTAATGGCGGCGCCGCGGACGATTTTCGGGATGTTCAACAATGCCGATGTCAAGTTCCCGGCGGTGCGGGATGAAAACGGCGAGCTGGTGGAGATCACCCACGGCAACTATCTGCGCTTTATGGAAAGCAGCGACCGCAAAGTGCGTCAGGCGGCCTTTGAGGGGCTGTATAACACCTATGAGGCGAACAAAAACTCTCTGGCGGCGATGCTGGCGGCCAATGTGAAGAAAAACGTCTTTGCATCCCGTGTGCGGCATTATGACAGCGCACTGGCGGCGGCACTCTTTGGCGAGGCTATCCCGCAGCAGGTCTATGACAGCCTGATCGAGGGCGTGCGTGCCAATCTGCCGACCTTTTATAGATACCTCGACCTGCGGCGCCAGGCGCTGGGGGTAGAGGAACTGCATATGTATGATATCTACGTGCCGCTGGTGCAGGATAGTCAGCGCGATATCCCCTATGAGGAAGCTGTGCAGACGGTGCTGGATGCCCTGCAGCCGCTGGGCGAGGATTATGTCCGCACGGCAGCCACGGCTTTTGAGGATGGCTGGGTGGATGTAGCCGAAAACCGCGGCAAGACCAGCGGCGCCTATTCCAGCGGTGTCTACGGCACCAAGCCCTTTATCCTGCTGAATTATCAGGGCAATCTGAACAGCGTCTTTACGCTGGCACACGAGCTGGGTCATTCGATGCATTCTTTTTATTCCAACCAAAACCAGCCGTATATATACAGCGATTATGAGATTTTTGTCGCCGAGGTGGCCAGCACCGTCAATGAAACGCTGCTGCTGCGCCATCTGCTGAACAAAGAGCAGGATAAGCAGCGGCGTCTGATGCTGGTCAATCATTATCTGGATGATTTCCGTGGGACTGTTTTCCGCCAGACGATGTTTGCCGAGTTTGAGAAGCTGATCCACGCGGCGGCCGAGCGCGGCGAGGCACTCTCCTGCAAATTCCTGCAGGATGCTTATTATCAGCTCAATCTTGATTATTTCGGCGAGGGTATGGTGGTTGACCGCGCCATTGATATGGAGTGGAGCCGTATCCCGCATTTTTACCGTTCTTTCTATGTGTACAAATACGCTACCGGTATGAGTGCGGCGACTGCTCTGGCGGCAGGCATCCTCTCCGGCGAGCCTGCCAAAGTACGCGATTATATCGGCTTCCTCTCCGGCGGCAGCAGCAAGAGTCCGATCGATCTGCTGCGCGGGGCCGGTGTGGATATGGAAAGCCCCGAGACGGTGCAGCGGGCGATGGATGTTTTCGCCGGGATGGTCGATGAGCTGGAGGGCTTGCTGGGCGAGTAAGCTCACGGGGGGCGGCCCAAACTAAAAAAGCCCCCCAAAAATCTTCAAAAAACTGAAAAGAAAGGTGGCTGCACAATGGCGGAGAATTTGCAGCAGGCGATAGAAACCCTGCGTGGATGGATAAAGGAAAGCAAGAGGGCAGTTTTCTTCGGTGGGGCAGGCGTCTCGACCGAGAGCGGTATCCCGGATTTCCGCTCGACGGACGGTCTGTATAATCAGGAGTACGCTTACCCGCCCGAGACAATACTCAGCCATACCTTCTTTGAACGCCAAACGGTGGAGTTTTATCGCTTTTATAAGGCGAAGATGATATTTACCGATGCCCAGCCCAATGCCTGCCACCGCAAATTGGCCGAGCTGGAGGCGGCAGGGCATCTGCGCTCGGTGGTGACGCAGAATATCGATGGGCTGCATCAGGCGGCGGGATCTCAAAGAGTGCTGGAGCTGCACGGCTCGGTGCTGCGGAATTACTGTACCCGCTGTGGGCGTTTCCATACCGCCGGGGATATTCTGGCGGCGGAGGGTATCCCGCACTGCCACGATTGCGGCGGCCTGGTGAAGCCGGATGTGGTGCTGTATGAGGAAGGTCTGGATGATGAGATACTGTTAAACAGCGTGCGCGATATCAGTGCGGCGGATATGCTGATCGTGGGCGGTACCTCGCTGGTGGTGTATCCGGCGGCAGGTCTGCTGAATTATTATCGTGGGCGACGGCTGGTGCTGATAAATATGACGCCCACCCCGGCGGACAGCCGGGCGGATCTGGTGATTCACGCGCCCATCGGGGAGGTTTTCGCGGCACTGTAACATAACGGGAGGCAAAATGCCATATTGCGGCGGTAGATTACGGCTGAGGGGTGGCATTTTGACTTTCTGTAAGGTTTTTTGATTGATATGGGTTGATATAAACCCATAATAACTTTTTAGGGATGTACCTCGCCCGTCAGTCCCCGCCGCCCCACCCTCCCACCCAAGTTATTTTTCTGTCTTGCGCGCAACGCTTAGTGCTG
>JAFQHB010000071.1 GCA_017398165.1 Bacillota bacterium | reverse complement strand
GCCTTCCCCCAGGAGATCACCCTATGACCCCCTACCCACTGAGGAGACAACATATGACAATCAATGCGACCCCACAGACAGGTCTGGTACTGGAAGGCGGCGGCGTGCGCGGCATCTACACCGCCGGTGTGCTGGATGTCTTTATGGAACACAATATCACTTTTGACGGTGTGATCGGCGTATCGGCAGGGGCCGTACACGGCTGCTCTTTCCTCTCCAATCAAAAGGGACGCAGCATCCGTTATTACAGGAAGTACTGCAGCGATCACCGTTTTATGGGTTTCCGCAGCTGGCTGACCACCGGTGATTTCGTCGGTGCGGATTTTTGCTATCACGAGCTGCCGGACAAGCTGGATATCTACGATCACGATGCCTTTCGGCACAATCCCACGCATTTTTATGTGACCTGCAGCAACGTCGAGACCGGACAGGCAGAATACATCCGCCTGACAGATATGCGCGCCCAGATAGATTACCTGCGCGCCTCGGCATCTCTGCCCTATTTCTCGCGCATTGTGGAGATAGACGGCAGGAAATATCTGGACGGCGGCTGTACCGACAGCATCCCGGTGGCAGCCTTCCGGCGTATGGGCTACCGGCGCAGCGTAGTCATCCTCACCCAGCCGGCGGATTACCGCAAGAAGCCGGAAATGCGCGCTATGCCCTTTTTGTTTTACCGCAAATACCCCGCCTTTGCTGCTGCGCTGCGCCGCCGCCACGAGGTATATAACAATACCGTGACACAGATCAATGAAATGGCCGAACAGGGTACCGCTTTCATCATACGCCCCGGGCACAGCCTGAATATCGGCCGTCTGGAGACTGATCCCGATAAGGTACAGCGTGTCTATGACATCGGCCGTGCCGATGCTGAGAATCTCCTGCCCAGCCTGTATAAATGGCTGCAGAGATCAATATAACGAGGTGCCGACCATGCGTGATAATACCTGTATCAAAGCATTGGCTCTGCTGCTTTGTCTCATTTTCCCGCTCACCGCACTCTGCGAGTTTAATATGCTCACATCACCGGGGCTCTGCCTGAATACCCTGTGGTGCGGGCTATACGGCTGCATCCTTGCCTGCCTGTGCTGGCGCTCTCTGGCAGCCAAAGCGGCGGTTATCATCATCAACTGTATACCGTTTGCCCTTTTGTGCCTCGGCTTCCTGATGGGCGGCATCACAGGGCCGCTGTACCTGCTGCTGCATGCCGCCCTGCCTTTTATCCCCTGGTCGCTCATTTTCTGAATCCACCACTCACAAGGAGTTGCCATATGCCAAACATTATCGAAATAAATGACCTGACAGCACCCGAGCTGGCAGTATATACCCGCCTGACGGAGGCACAGCTGCGCAGCAAAGCACAACCGGAAGCCGCCCTCTTCATCGCCGAAAGCCCCAAAGTGATCCGGCTTGCCCTCGATGCCGGCTGTCAGCCGGTCTCTTTGCTGATGGAGTGCAGACACATCACCGGGCAGGCGCAGGATATCATCGCCCGCTGCGGCGATATCCCGGTATATACCGCCGAAAGAGAGACTTTGGCCGCACTCACCGGCTACCGGCTGACCCGCGGCGTGCTGTGCGCCATGCGCCGGCCGCAGCAGCCCTCTCTCGACCAAATCTGCAGCGGTGCGCGCCGGATAGCAATCACCGAAGCCATAGCGGATTCCACCAACATCGGTGCTATCTTTCGCTCGGCGGCGGCACTGGGCATCGATGCCGTGCTGCTGCCCCCCACCTGCTGTGATCCGCTGTGTCGCCGCGCGGTGCGTGTCAGTATGGGTACGGTTTTCCAGATACCGTGGGCACGCATCGGCAGCACACCTGCGGACTGGCCGCAAAACGGTATCGCATACCTGCGCCGTATGGGCTTTCAGACAGCCGCTATGGCACTGACCGATCGCTCGATAAGCATAGATGACCCCACACTTCCCGCTATAGAAAAGCTGGCTATCGTGCTGGGCACCGAGGGCGACGGCCTCTCAGACCGGACTATCGCCCAATGCGATCACACCGTGCGGATACCAATGCAGCATAATGTTGACTCGCTGAATGTAGCCGCTGCCGCCGCAGTAGCCTTCTGGCAGCTGCGCCGATGCTGAATCACCCTGACCGACTTCATCCTGCCGTATATCACCACACCCGCGGCCACTGTAAAATTCTGCAAAGTTTCACAAAAAAGGGCTTGCAGATTTGCGGCAAGAGGTGTAGAATATACAATGTTTTTGTTTTTTTCGGGAATTAAGACTGACAAAAAGAAGCGAAGGGAAATCATCACAGTATGGAAACAATGAAGCCGATCTTATTCACTGCACTGAAAGGCTACACCAGGGAATTATTTATCAAAGATCTGATAGCCGGTATCATCGTTGCGATCATCGCACTGCCGCTTTCTATCGCACTGGCGCTGGCATCTGGCGTCGGGCCGGAGCGCGGTATCTACACCGCGATAGTCGCCGGATTCGTTATCGCTCTGTTCGGCGGCAGCCGCGTCCAGATATCCGGTCCTACGGCCGCCTTTGCCACCATCGTTGCCGGTATCGTAGCCGAGCACGGTATGAACGGTCTGGTGCTGGCCACATTGATGGCCGGCGGCATCCTGATAATTATGGGTCTGTGCCGATTCGGCAGTCTGATCCGTTTCATCCCCTATACGATCACTACCGGCTTTACCGCCGGTATCGCCGTCACCATTCTGATAGGCCAGCTCAAGGATTTCTTCGGCGTCACCTACGCCAACGGCGAAGCCCCTATCGAAACGATGTCCAAGCTGGCGGCCTTCGCGCATAATATCGGCAGCATCAATTACACCGCACTGCTGGTCGGCCTGGCCAGCCTGCTCATTATGCTGATCTGGCCCAAATTCAACGATAAAGTACCGCCGTCGCTGATCGCCGTTATAGCCGGCAGTGCCGCCGTTGCGATATTTGATCTCAACGTCAGCACCATCGGCGACCTGTATACCATTACCAACCAGCCTCCTACCTTTACTATGCCGGAATTTAGCTGGGGGCTGGCACAGCGCGTATCCTCCGATGCCTTCACCATCGCCGTGCTGGCCGCTATCGAATCCCTGCTCTCCTGCGTTGTGGCGGATAGTATGACCAACACCAAGCACCGCTCCAATATGGAGCTGATGGCACAGGGTCTCGGCAATATGGCTTCGGCGCTCTTTGGCGGTATCCCGGCCACCGGCGCCATCGCCCGCACCGCCGCCAACATCAAAAACGGCGGCAAGACCCCCGTATCCGGTATGATACACTCCGTCGTACTGCTGCTGACACTCATTATCCTGATGCCCTACGCAGCACTGATCCCCATGCCGGTCATTGCGTCCATCCTGTTCATCGTAGCCTACAATATGTGCCAGTGGCGTCCCTTCGTGCATCTGCTGAAGACCGCCTCGCACAGTGATATTCTGGTACTGCTCATTACTTTTATCCTCACCATCGTGTTCGATCTGGTGGTCGCTATCGAGACCGGCGTGCTGCTGGCCTGCCTGCTCTTTATGAAACGTATGAGCGACGAGACCAACGTCCGTGGCTGGAAGTATATGAAAGACGATGAGTGGG
>JAFQHB010000070.1 GCA_017398165.1 Bacillota bacterium | reverse complement strand
TGCACGGATAGTCTCATAATAAGCCTCTTTTACCGAGGAAGGCGAAAGTGCGATAATGCTGTGATCACCGTGCGTGCCCCAGCGTGCCTGCATAATATCACCCGATTGCGGCAGAGTCGGCAGGCCGGTACTCGGGCCAAAGCGCATAACGTTGATAATGACCAAAGGCACCTCGGTCACCGCTGCATAACCGATCAATTCCTGCATCAGCGAGAAACCGGGGCCGGACGTTGCGGTAAAGGCCTTGTGCCCCACGATGGAGGCACCGATCATCGCACCGATAGAGGCGATCTCATCCTCCATCTGCATAAAATAACGCCCCAGCCTGGGGAACTCCTTGGCGATATACTCTGCGATCTCGGTACTGGGGGTAATGGGATACCCGCCAAAGAACGATGCACCCGCTTTGATAGCACCCAAAGCGCAGGCCTCGTTGCCCTGCATCAATACGACATTCTTAGACATCAATCCTGCGCCTCCTCTTCCTTATTGATACGCTCTTTGATCTCAAAACAAAAATCCGGACAATGCACCGAGCAGCTGTTGCAGCCAATGCACGCCGATTCATCCACTACCTCTACTCTGCCATCATGTCTGGCACGCAATATCCCCTTCGGGCACAAAGCCATACAAATACCGCAGGCCTTACAATGCTCCACATTGATGGAAACTGCAAATTTTCTTGCCAAACTCTTCATCCCCTTTATGCTGCCCACGCGGCATATCGCTCACATACCGCATTACCCCAAAGGCAGCCGTCATTTTTTTACCTGTTTCTTATATTTCTCTGCCGTCTCTCCGCCAAACCACACCGGCAATACCCCGCCCGAATAGCTCAGTGAAAATTTATTCAAATTCCATACAATTTATCTCATTGAAACCCAAATCCGGCACCAAAATCATCGTTACAGTTTGTGCATATACAGTGTGTCCGCAGCCCGAATCCTTTTTCCGCCCGAATATCCATTCCGGCATACTCTGAGGAGTACAGTAAATGCCGCCGCACACAGCATATCCTGAAAAAATTTATTATAGTCTATTATAACATACGCAGTTTTGTATTGCAAGTTATTTTTTATCGCATTGAATGCATATTTATAAACGCTACAGCATCACGCATCGCTCCCGGCGAGCATTTCCAGCAATTCTTCCTCCGAAATGATGCTGATGCCCAGCTCCTCGGCCTTGGTCAGCTTGCTGCCGGCAGCCTCACCGGCCACCACGTAATCAGTTTTTTTGCTCACAGCCGATGCTACCTTGGCACCTGCCGCCTCCAGCCGCGCTTTCGCCTCCGAGCGTTTCAGCGTGGGCAGCGTCCCCGTTAATACGAATGTCAGGCCGCTCAGTGCATCACCCGCCGGTGCTTCCTCTGCCGCAGGCTGTACACCGTTGGCCAGCAGCTTCTGCAGCAGGGCTGCATTTTCCGCATCCGCCAGCCAGCCCAGCACGCTATCGGCGATCGTCGCGCCAATCTCCGGTATCTCCAGCAGTTCCTCACGCGCAGCTCCGGCCAGCAGCTCCGGCGTGGGATAATGCAGCGCCAATGTCCTGGCCGCCCTGGAGCCGACCAGCGGTATGCCCAGCCCGGTCAGCAGCGCCGCAAAGGAACGTGTCCGTGCCTGATCTATTGCCGCGATCAAATTGGCGGCGGATTTTTTACCCATACGCTCCAGCGGCAGCAGCATATCCTCCGTCAGTGCGAAGATATCCGCCGCGTCAGCTATCAGCCCTTTATCCAGCAGTTGATTGATGAGCTGCGGCCCCAGTCCATCAATATCCATCGCCTGCCGCGATACGAAATGATATATTCCCTCGCGCACTCTGGCCGGGCAGCGCCGATTCAGGCAGCGCCAGGCCGCCTCATCCTCCTGCCGCTGCGCTCGGCTGCCGCACTCCGGGCAGATGTGCGGCATCACAAAAGGCTGCTCATCACCGCGGCGCTTCTCCGGCAGCGCACGAATGACCTCCGGGATGACATCGCCCGCTTTATGCACCAGCACCCGGTCACCGATGCGGATATCTTTCTCCGCCACATAATCCTCATTATGCAGTGTAGCCTTGCTGATGCGCGATCCGGCCACCCACACCGGCTCCAATATCGCCAGCGGGGTCAGCACACCGGTGCGTCCTACACCGGTCTGGATATCCAGCACCGTAGTTTCTTCCGCCTCGGCGGGGAACTTATAGGCTATTGCCCCCCGCGGTGCTTTGGCGGTATTGCCAAGGCTGCTGCGGATGTCTTCATCATCCACCTTCAGCACCAGCCCGTCGATATCATAGGCCAGCGTGTGCCGCTTATCCTGCCAGCTCTCCACCTGTGCCACCACGGCATCGATATCACCGGCAAAATGCTCCCGGATGACCGGCAAGCCCCAATCGCCCAGCAGCTTCAGCGCTTCGCTGTGCGTCTGCGGCAGCTCGCGGCCCTCCAGCAGCAGAATATCATATACCCATACAGCCAGCCGACGCTCTGCCGTCACCGCCGCATCCAACTGCCGCAGCGAACCGGCAGCCGCGTTGCGCGGATTGGCAAAAGGTGTCTCACCTGCGGCTTCACGCAGCTCATTCAGCTCGGCAAAGGCACTTTTGGGCATATATACCTCGCCCCGCACCAGCAGCCGCCCGGCAAAGCCCTGCAGCCGATGCGGCAGCCCCCGAATAGTCAGCACGTTATCCAGCACATTCTCGCCGATCAGACCATCACCGCGGGTCGCGGCATTGGTCAGCACGCCGTTTTCATAGGTCAGTGCTATGGTCAGCCCGTCGATCTTCGGCTCCAGCACGTAATGCAGCGGCTGCTCGGCCAGCTTCTCGCAGCGCGCGGCAAAACTCCGCAATTCCTCGCCGGAGAAAGTATTCGCCAGCGAAAGCAGCGGTACCTCATGCCGCACCGGGCTGAATTTCTCATCCCGTCGCCCGCCGACGCGCCCGGTCGGGCTGTCTGCACGGCGAAGCTGCGGGTTGGCAGCCTCCAGCTCTGCCAATTCCCGCAGCATCGTATCATATTCAGCGTCGCTCACCAGCGGCGCATCATCCTCATAATAAGCCTTGTTCAGCTCTTTCAGCCGTTCATACAGGAAATCCATGCGCTCTGCGATATCCACGCGCAATCCTCCTTCTGAATCACGAATATTACATCATACGCCGACAGCTATCAGCGTACCACCTTCAGCGGCGCATATTTCTGAATCAGCACCTTGATACCCTGCCCGGGGAAGGCGATGGAGAGTGCCGCATCAGCACCGCTGCCCTCGATCTTCACCACGACACCCAGGCCGAATTTGGTATGCTGTACCTTATCACCGATATTGATAAGCCGAGTCTCGGTCTCCGCCTGCGGTTCATATACACGCTTGGGACGGCTGACAAATATCGAGGTCGCCGGCTGCGGCTCACGTTTGACCTCCGGCCGCTTGTAGCTCAGGGTATGCAGATTGATGAGCTCGGCTGGTATCTCGCCCACGAAGCGGCTGGGCGGCAGGGTCACATACTGGCCAAAGAGATTACGCCGCATCGCCCGCGTCAGGAAAAGCCGCTTCTTGGCACGGGTCATCGCCACATAGCACAGCCGCCGTTCTTCCTCCAGCTCGTTCTCGTCCATCAGCGCCCGGCTGTGCGGGAACATCTTTTCCTCCATACCCACCATAAATACCACCGGGAATTCCAGACCCTTGGCAGCGTGCATAGTCAGCAGGGTAATGCTGCCCTCCTCGCTGTTGTAACCGTCAGTATCCGTCACCAACGCCACCCTCGCCAGGAAATTGGCCAGAGTCGGCGTATTATCATCAGCATCGGCAAATTCATCCTCACCGGCGAATTGCTGTGCCTGCTGCATATCATTGATAAACTCCACCGCGGATGCCGCAAACTCCCGCAGGTTATCCATACGTGTCTCCGCCGTGGTAGCGTCCTGCTGCTTGATGAAATCATAATATCCTGTCTCAGTCCACAGCGCTTCCAGCAAATCCGGCAGCGGGGCTTCCTTGCTCATCGCCGCCAGCCGCTTGATCATCCACACGAAATTCCTGACGCTCTTTTGCGCTGCAGCCGAGAGAGTCTCCAGAATCTCCGGCGTCTTCAGCGCCTGATACACCGATATACCACGGGCAGCAGCGCCGTCCTCCAGTTTCTGGTAGCTGCCCAGGCCGATGCTGCGCTTGGGCTCGTTGATGATACGCGCCAGACTCAGATTATCGTCATGGTTCACCAGCAGACGCAGATAAGCCAGCGTATCCTTGATCTCCTTGCGCTCATAGAATTTCATACCGCCGTAAACGTGATAAGGATAGCCGTATTTCACCAGCGCATCCTCCAGTACACGTGCCTGCGGGTGTGTACGGTATACTACGGCAAAATCCTTATACTCATAGCCCTGTTCGCGCATCATAGCGATAGTCTCCACCACGAACATACCCTCCGAACGGTCGTCCGGCAACTCCTGATATTCCAGCAGCTCGCCATCCGGGGCCTCGGTCCACAGATCCTTCGGCTTGCGCTGTTTGTTGTTGGCGATCACACTGTTGGAAGCCGTCAGGATGTTTTTGGTACTGCGGTAATTGCGCTCCAGCTTGATCTGCTTGCAATCCTGATAGTCCCGCTCGAAATTCAATATATTGCCGATATCAGCACCGCGCCAGCCGTAAATACTCTGGTCGGGATCGCCTACGGCACAGATATTCTTATGTCCGTCCGCCAGCATACGGATCAGATAATACTGCGAATAGTTGGTGTCCTGATACTCGTCCACCATAATGTAACGGAAACGCTGCTGATATTTCGCCAGCACCTCGGGATGCTGCTCAAAAAGCTTCAGCGTATACATAATCAGATCGTCAAAATCCAGCGCGTTGGCCTCCAGCATCAGCCGCTGATACTCGCCGTATACCTTGGCAGCGATCTCTTCCCACTCGGTAGTAGTCTCCTTCTGCCAGTCCTCCGGCGTCATCAGCTGGTTTTTGCACTTGCTGATCTGGCTGCTGATGGCGCGGGGATGATACTCCTTATCCCGCAGCCCCATACTTTTCAGGATGCGCTTCAGCAGAGTCTGCTGGTCGGCATCATCATATATCACGAATTGTGCATCAAAAGGCAGATACTCGGCCTCGCGCCGCAAAATACGCAGACAAATACTATGGAAAGTACCAACCCACATATTACGCACCGTAAAGCCGGTCAGCTTTTCCATACGCTCGCACATCTCGCGCGCCGCCTTGTTGGTAAAAGTAAAGGCCAGCAATTCACCGGGGCGCACACCTTTTTCCTGCAGCAGCCAGGCCGCTCTGGTCACCAGAGCCTTGGTCTTGCCGCTGCCCGCGCCCGCCAGCACCAATACCGGACCCTCTGTCGTCTCCACAGCCAAACGCTGCATATCATTCAGATCATTCAACATTTCGTAACTCATTTATCTCACCCTTGCTGCCAAAGCACACCCGCACCGGCCGATACAGCCGATCCACGCTATGCCCCGTGCAATATTTGACAACTATTTTCTTCTATCCGATTCAGTTTTTCAGCAATTTCTGTTCTTTTAACAATCCAATTCCGCACGAGCGAAAACGGTACAGCTATGTAATCACTCAGCGTCCTCCTGCTCCTCCAGACGCTGCAATACCAGCATATAGCCATCCGCACCATAATTCACACAGCGCTTCACCCGGCTGATAGTAGCCGTTGAAGCCCCGGTCTCCTCCGCTATATTGCTGTATTTTTCTTCATTATAGAGCATACGTGCCACCGCGATACGCTGGCTCATCGCCGCGAACTCTCCCGCAGTCAGCAGATCATCAAAAAAACGATAACACTCATCACGGCTTTTCAGCGCCAATACCGCGTCGCAAAGCAGGTCTGCGTCGCGCCCGGCCATACGGCTTTTATAATCCATAAAAACACCTTCCAATAAAAAAATGCAACCGAACATAGATTTTTTGGTGAGGCAGTGCAAAAAAACTATGGACAAGCAGCAATAAAAAGATTATAATAGATAATTTTATTTGCTTGCTTAAAATAATTCTCCGTCGATCAGTTTTTTCCTGCTAATACAATAAAGCATTTTTTTCGCATTACATACCAATATGGCTGCCCTTTATTCCATATACAGCATCAAATATCAACATTATATAAGCATCATAATATCCACATCACACCTCCTCAGCGTTTCTTTTGCCGCCCATAAGACTCTTTATTCACCACAATGGTGCGATTTTCTGCACGAAAGCGCAGCCAGCCACCCACTATCACCAGGCAGGGCACTACCAAAGCCATCCCAAGCTCCACCATACACACCAGCATATCTGCATCGGCCGGCGGTGTATTCTGCACCCACCACCACAGCCCCAGCAGGCACCCTGCCAGCCCCACACCCAGCAGCCAGGCACACCGTACCGTATGCCATCCCCACAGCGAGCGCAATCCCCCCAGCGCCGCCGTCAGCAGTACCGAGAGCCGTATCAGTGCCAGCCCCTCCAGCAGCACCGCACCTATCACCTCAAAACGGCTGAACCAGTGCCCTACCTCGGCCAGACGAAAAACCTGCAATATCGGGAAATCATAAAGCGGCAGAGCAGCCCCCAGCACAATCAGCACCCCCAGTGCCACCCCGCCCCACAGCACTGCCGCCAGGCTGCCGGCCGCCACCAAACGCCGCGGACAGGCATTAGGCTCGGCAACGTGTTCCAGATACGGCAACAGCACACACAGATCACCATATATCCCGACAGCCGCCCACAACGCCACCGGCAGCAGGCTGCCGTCATACGTCAGCGGCAGCAAATTGCGGGGGTCGCTGCCCACCACCGTCAGCAGCAGATTAGCCAGCACCAGCAGCAGTACAGGCAGTACCACCAGCAGTGCCGC
>JAFQHB010000069.1 GCA_017398165.1 Bacillota bacterium | reverse complement strand
TATACTTCTCGGCCACATCTGCCGCCGAGATGCCTTCCTCCGCCGCCCGGCGGATGATCTTATCATCCACGTCGGTAAAATTCTGCACGTAGGTCACTTTATACCCGGCGTATTTGAAATACCGCCGCACCGCATCAAAAACCACGATCGGGCGGGCATTACCCAAGTGAATATAATTATAGACGGTAGGCCCGCAAACATACATCGAGACCTCCCCCGCCGTGCGGGGCACGAAATCGACCTTGTGGCCCTCCATAGTGTTGTAAACCTGAATTCCCATCCGGCACACTCCTTGCAAATTTTTTATCATCAAATTCCTGCTCTTGAAGCTATAGTATCGTATTATTTTAGCATAAAAGCCGCCCTATTGACAACCGATAATACCAAAATAGGCAAATTATTGCCCCAAAATCAGGCACACCACCACCCGCAGCCACAGCAAAAGGGCTGCCAACACCCAAACCGCATCGGCAACCCCTAAAAAAATCAGTACTTATTTACGCCAGCTCTGCCAACATATCCACTACCTGACGAATATTCTTCTTACCAAAAGAAATCTTATCGTCATTGATGACCAGACACGGCACGCTCATCACCTTATAGCGGTCCTTGATCGCCGCAAAGTGATTGATGTCATACACCTCGGCGGTAATGTGCGGATTGGCCGCCGCCACCCGCTGCGCCGCCGTTACCAATTCCGGGCACATCGTGCAGGAGAGCGATACCAGCACCTTAATATCCATCGGCCGCGTTATCGCCGCGGTATCACGCTGCACATCGGCATCCATCGCCTGCCCGGGGCCGGCTGCATTATACAGCCCCAATACGAACGAGGTAAATTCATGCCCGCCGGGTACCCCGTGAAAAGCCAGACCGGTCTCGCTGCCGTCTGCCAGGCACACCCGTACGCAGGGCGCATCGTCCGATGCTGCCTGCCGCTCCACAACTTCTACCGTGAGTTTATCCGTCAGCACCGCCAGAGACGTCATATAGCCCTCCAGCTCGACCGATACCGGCCGCCCGTCCAGGTACAGCTTCAGCAGCAGCGGCTGTGCCATCCGGCCAAATACCGCGTTGAGCTGTGCCTTCATATCCGCGCTGAAAAGCTCGTCAGAGCTGTCCGCCGCACTGTCGGCGGTACTCTCCACCCGGGGGGCTGTCTGCGCTGCCGGGGGCACAGGCCGCAATCCGGTCTTTTCCTGCATCACAGCCGCGTATTTCTCCAGCTCTGTCGCTGCCAGAGCACCGTCTCCTACCGCAGTCACCACCTGGCGCAGCGGCTTTACACACATATCACCGGCCGCATACAGGCCGTCCACACTGGTTTTCTGGCTGCGATCAGTCAGGATATAGCCCTGCTCATCCAGCTCGGCAATACCCCTGACCAGTGCCGTCGCCGGGGCATACCCCGCGAACACGAACACGCCGAAGCTATCGCCGTCCGCCGCACGAAACTCCGTCACCTCGCCGGTAACGCTGTTCTTATAGCGGATATATTGCAGACCGTTCTCACCGGAAACTTCCTCCACGGTGGTATTGGTCAGCACTGTTATTTTCTCGTGATTGCACGCGTGATGAGCTACCGATTTCGCACAGGTAAAGTCCGCCCCACGGATCAATATCGTGACGTGACGGGCAAACTTGGTCAGGAAAACACTTTCCTCGGCCGCCGCATAACCGCCGCCGACTACGAAAACATCCTTCCCGGTAAAGAACTCACCGTCGCAGGTAGCGCAATAAGCCACACCGCGCCCTTTATAGTCCTCCTCACCCTTGAAGCCGACCGTCCGGGGATGCGCCCCCGTCGCCAGCAGCACGCCGAAACAATGATATTCACCGCGCGATGTACGTACCGTCTTGATATCACCGTTCATATCGAGGCTCTCGACCTCGGCCAGCAAGAACTCGGCGCCAAAATCCTGCGCCTGCAGACGCATAGTTTCGGTCAGTTCCTTGCCGCTGGTCTTGCGTACACCGGGATAATTCACTACCTCCGATGTAATGGTGATCTGTCCGCCAAAATGATCCTTTTCTATTACCAGCACACGATAACGGGCGCGGGCCAGATACAGGGCGGCGGTAAGCCCCGCAGGGCCTCCGCCGACCACAATTACATCATAAAGCTTATCGGTGCTGATCGCCGCGCCGCCCATTAGAGCTGACCTACCAGATCGAGGCTGGGTTTCAGTGTTTCGGCGCCCGGCTGCCACTTGGCGGGGCAGACCTCATCACCGTGTTCGGCCACGAACTGACAAGCCTGCACCTTGCGGAAGAGCTCATCGGCGTTGCGGCCGACATTACCGGCGGTGACTTCATAGCCTACGATCAATCCATCGGGATTGACGATGAATGTACCGCGCTCGGCCATACCGCTGGCTTCGATCAGTACTTCGAAATCTTTGGCCAGCGCATGGGTGGGGTCAGCCAGCATCGGGTAGTTGATCTTCTTGATGCGGTCAGATGCATCATGCCAGGCTTTGTGAACGAAGTGAGAATCGGTCGATACCGAGTAGATCTCGCAGCCCATAGCCTTGAATTCATCATATTTATTGGCCAGATCCTCCAGCTCAGTCGGGCAGATAAAGGTGAAATCCGCAGGATAGAAGAAGAACACACTCCATTTACCCAGCACGTCAGCCTTGGTGACGGTCTTGAATTCATTATTGTGGTAAGCCTGTACGGCAAAATCAGCGATTTCCTTGTTGATCATAGACATATTAGTCATCTCCTTTGAATGTTTGGGTTTTTTGGTTTTGATTTTATTTTTGATTTGAAGTTCTGCTTTATTTGGGTCGGGGAAGCCTGCCGTCAGCGGGCTCCCCTCCCACTTTATCGACCGGCCGCAAGCTTTAGCTATTCTGCCGGTCGATCTGCGGCCTGTTTATTTCAGCATCGAGCTTACGAACCAGATATTCTTGGCGTAATTGCTCAGATTATCCTCCATTACAGCGACCAGATGATAGTTGCCGTCGGCATCTGCCATGGTGCGGATAGCATCGGCCTGTGCCTGCAGAGTTTTCAGGTCAGCCAGCAGGATGTCCAGAGTATCTTTGACGCTCAGCTCTTTGCTGCCCAGCTCGTCGATGGTGGCTGCCGCCAGATAATCCTTCAGGCTGGCCAGCGGCATCTCGCCGTGCATCTTCAGCACCTCGGCTACCTCATCCAGCACATCGGCCAGCGCATCATAGATGCTCTCGGTGTACTCGTGCACCGCTTTGAACTGCCCACCCACTACGTTCCAGTGCAGATTGTGCAGTTTGATATAAGCAACGCCTACATTGGCGATATATCCGTTGGTCAGGTTTACCAGCTCTTTTTTCATAATAAATACTCCCTTTCAGCGCAGCTCCTTATTTGGCTGCTTTTTGATTTAATGTTTTCAGATTTAATTTTTAGTTGATATTCAGTTGTTCTTTACAGCACATTCGGCACATATCCCACCGAACAATACGTTCATCCATCTGATCTCATCAGCCTCATCCACCCGGCAGCTTTCGCGCCCGGCCTGAGCATCCAATACCACCAGATCTTTGACCCGCCCACATTCTTCACAAACGAAGTGTGCATGATCCGCACAGCAGGCATCGTATCTTTCGACGTGATTCAGGCTGGTGATCCGACGAACCTTACCCATATCCTCCAACAGCTTCAGGTTACGATATACCGTGCCCAGGCTGAGGTTTGGATTAGCCTCACGCAGGTGCTCATACACCATATCAGCCGAGGGATGCTCCCTGGTGGAGAGCAGATATTCATATATCATATCCCGCTGTCTGGAATGACGCAGTTTCTTTTCTGGAGCCTTGTCCGGCATCTTCTCCATCATTTTATCCATCGTCGTCTTTCACCTCCTGTTCGGCGGTTTGTCTTGCCGTTCGTTCTCTGTGGTTATATAATAACACACTTTTATCGCCTTGTCAATAATGATTATCATTATTATTTATTTATTTAACATCCCTCACCCCCCTATTAGCCAACCGCAGCATCGCAAACAAAAAAGAGGGGATCAATCATCCCCTCCCGGCAAGCACAGTCACTACAATTATAACCAAACCTTTACAAATTATAACAAAGCCTTCTCAAAAGCCAGGCGCGGATAATCGTCCTCCTCTACGTAGATCGTCCCACAATGCACGAAATCCATCTTGTGCAGCAAACCCTGCATTACCTTGTTGTCACCGTGGGTATCTATCCGCAGATAACCGCACTGCCGCAGTGCCCATTCGATACACGCCGCCCCAATACCCGGCACACTGCCATCCCCGGCCAGACGATGCACCACACCGTAGGGCAGGTCATACCCCCACGCGCCATCCTCGATATCGGCATAGGTCGGCTCGATATCCCGACCCACGATGAAAAAGAATGTACCTGCCACCTCGCCGCCGCTGACACAAACATAGCTGTTGCCAGCGGCAATATCGCTGCGTATCAGCTCCTCCGGCGGCCAGTTCGTCGGCCCCCACTGATTCGGATTGCCGGTCCGCACCATAAAATCCCGCGCATAGGCATATATCGCCATCATCTTGCCCAGATCCTGCTCCGTTGCTTTCCTGATCTCCATATCCATTCCCCGCTCCTGTATTTTATAATATCTACCGCTGTTCGCAATACCTAATGCACAGCCTGTCCACACACTACGGGCAGCACAACAGCACCCTGCCCCTGATTTGCCGCACCGGGCATATATCAGAATCCCTGCCCCAAGTCATTATCCATTATAACTTAATCTCCCATAAAAATCCACTGCCGCTCCAATACACCACCACCAAAAAAACGACCTCCCCGCAC
>JAFQHB010000068.1 GCA_017398165.1 Bacillota bacterium | reverse complement strand
GAAGCGGTGCGTGGCAGCTAAAAAACAAAAAAATAGCAGGCAGAGGAATCAACCCCCGCCTGCTACCATTTTTCGGTTTGCACATTATATAATGTTATGTAATGCGTGTCGTTGGTGAGTATCCCGCTGCTTACAGACCCATAGCCGGGAAGAGCAGGAACATCGAGATAATGCCGATGGTGATATTGCAGGCGCCTGCCAACTTGGTCAGTGCCGGGCTGCCGGTATACCATGCGGGCACCAGAGTAGCCAGCAAAACGTCGATCACGATCAGATCGATGCCCAGCGGCCATACCAGACCGTCTTCAAAAGCCTTGATAGTGAAGCCGATACAGAGGATCAGACCGGCAGCAAAGAAATGTGCCATAACTTTCTTGTCGCCGCCTTTGAGGAAGAACATACCGACCAGCACCCAGAAAAGGCCAAAGAAGCCGAATACAGTGCCGAGATAGATGCTGTGATCTCCGCCAACAGAGAAGAGGTACATACACAGGCCGGTGAACAACTGGGCAAAGCCACCAAACAGGATGGCGATCCAGCCGAGAGAAGTCTGCAGCTTGTGATGGTCAGCGCCTTTTACGCCAACACCTACCTGCTCCAAACCGAAACAGAGCACGGTAGCGATAAGACCAAACAAGCCGATCGCTTCAGGGTTTACGGGGTTCATATCATCACTCCTTGTTTTTTCTTCATTCACTATAACTTATCAGGTCGAGCTTTGTCAAGGAAAAAAATGCCTTGCTGGGGAAAAATGTCCGATGTATGCAGTTTTTGGCGTCAACCCGCCAAATGCGGCGCGCTGCCTCGCCCCCGCCCGCTGGACATTTGGCGCAAATAGTGGTATGATATGCACAAGTATGAGCTGCCGACGAGCGGCAGACCAATACCGGGCGCAATACCGGTAGTAATATAGGATAATACAGGCAGACATCAGATCAGACTGCAATATAAAAGGAGGGAATTTTGTGGGTAAATATTTTGGAACTGACGGCTTCCGCGGCGAGGCCAACGCAGGGCTCACTGCCGAGCACGCCTATCAGATCGGCCGCTTCCTCGGCTGGTATTACCGCGGGCAGCGGGGCGGGCGTCCCAAAGTTGTCATCGGCAAGGACACCCGGCGCTCCAGCTATATGTTTGAATACGCGATAACCGCCGGCCTTACGGCATCAGGCTGCGATGCCTATCTGCTGCACGTCACCACCACACCCAGCGTGTCCTACGTACTGCGGACGGAGGATTTTGACGGCGGCGTGATGATCTCGGCCAGCCACAACCCATTCTACGATAACGGCATCAAGCTGCTGAACGACCGCGGCGAGAAGCTGGACGAAGCCACCATACTGAAAATCGAGGAGTACCTCGACGGCGCCATCCCCGAGCTGCCGCTGGCATCCAGAGAGGATATCGGCTGCACGGTGGATTATACCGCCGGCCGCAACCGCTACACCGGCTATCTGATCTCGCTGGCCATCCGTTCTTATCGTGGGATGCGCGTGGGTCTGGATTGCTCCAACGGCAGTGCGTGGATGCTGGCCAAAAACATTTTTGACGCGCTTGGTGCCAAAACCTACGTCATCAACAACCAGCCCGACGGTCTGAATATCAATATGAACTGCGGCTCGACCCATATCGAGGGTCTGCAGCAATTAGTCCGCGCCGAGGGGCTGGATGTCGGTTTCGCATACGATGGTGACGCCGACCGCTGTCTGGCTGTCGATGAAAACGGCGATGTCATCGACGGCGACAAGATCCTCTACATCTACGGCCGCTATATGAAGGAGCGCGGCAAGCTGCTGAACAACACCGTGGTAACTACCGTAATGTCCAACCTCGGCCTCTACAAGGCATTTGACGAGCTGGGCATTGATTACGTCAAAACAGCAGTCGGTGATAAATACGTGTACGAGAATATGCTGCAAAACGGCCACCGTCTGGGCGGCGAGCAATCCGGACACATCATCTTCAGCAAATACGCCTCCACCGGCGACGGCATTTTGACCTCCATCAAGCTGATGGAGGTAATGCTGGAGCGCAAGACCACCCTCAGCAAGCTGGCCGAACCCGTCAAAATCTATCCGCAGCTGCTGCGTAACGTGCGGGTAGCGGATAAAGACGCCGCCCTGGCCGACCCCACCCTACAGGCCGCAATAGACGAGGTCGAGCAGAAGCTTGGCGATGACGGCCGGGTGCTTATCCGCCCCAGCGGCACCGAGCCGGTGATCCGTGTAATGGTGGAGGCCGCCACCGATGAGCTCTGCAGCCACTACGTCGACAAGCTGTGCGCCTGCCTGCAAGGCTGACCGATAAAATACACCAAAACTCCCGGTACAGCATCAGTACCGGGAGTTTTTTACGCGTTTTTTCGGACAGGATGCTGCACACCTGATTATATCACGACATTATATTACGACAGCCGCCCGCAGCACAAACAGAAAAAAACCACCTGCCAAAGCAAGTGGTTTTCGTTGGCGTGCTGCGAGGGATTCGAACCCCCGACCTTCTGGTCCGTAGCCAGACGCTCTATCCAGCTGAGCTAGCAGCACATAAATGGCGGAGAGCAGGGGATTCGAACCCCCGATACAGGTTTTTGCCCGTATACTCGCTTAGCAGGCGAGCGCCTTCGACCGACTCGGCCAACTCTCCGTATTCATCGTCATACTGTTAAAAAGGTATGGCGGAGAGGGTGGGATTCGAACCCACGACACATTGCTGTGCGACGGTTTTCAAGACCGCTCCGTTGTGACCACTTCGGTACCCCTCCACGGCAATGCTCTCGTGTGATTGTGCAATAGTTATTATATCCCAATCCCTGCCGATTGTCAATAACTTTTTGATAATTTTAATAATATTTTTCTTTGATAAT
>JAFQHB010000067.1 GCA_017398165.1 Bacillota bacterium | reverse complement strand
CCCTCCCGCCCAAGTTATTTTTCTGCCTTGCGCGCAACGCTTAGTGCTGCGCTCCTCTGGAGCTTGCACTATTGCTGTTGCGCGCAGGCTGGGGTGGTTTTAGAGATTTTACAATTAGATTTACGCAAAACTAACTATATAAAGCCCTTTTTTCAAGGCTCTCCTGTGTAAGGGGAGCTGTCAGCGAAGCTGACTGAGGGGTTGAAAAACTTTTGCCAACACACAAGTCCATCAAAAAAACTCTATACATTTGTTTAAGAAAAACCTGTTATTTTTTGAGATAGTATCACACTCTTAGCAATTCTTTCAACGGATCTCACTCATCAGCTCTGCCACCAGCTCATCAACGTGCATCATACGGTCGATGCGCCCTACATTATTCCCACAGAAAAATAATCCTTCCTCCCAGTTACCCTTGACCGCCTCGATCAGTGCCCGGGTAATACAATAAGGAGTCTCGGCCGGATTACAGGTCTTTATGCACCGCGAACAATGCTGCGGAGCAATACGCCCGGTATCCTGCAAACGCTGCAGCAGCGGGCTCCACACCGCACGCCCCGGCATCCCCACCGGGCTCTGCACCACACACACATCCTCCGGCCGGGCTGCCAGCAGCACGTCCTTATAGCCCTGCGCCGCATCACACTCATAAGTAACCGCAAAACGCGTACCGATCTGCACACCGGCTGCCCCGGCATTGATAAATCGCGCCACGTCCTGCGCGGTATACACACCACCGGCCACGAATATCGGTATCTCACGCTGATATTTCTGCTCATAAGTCCGCAAAACTTCACGCACCTCCGGCAGTATCTGCGGCAGAGTCTGTGCCGTACCATTCAGCAGTTCATCCTTGTGAAAGCCCAGATGACCACCGGCCTCAAAGCCCTCGATAACTACGAAATCAGGCGTACGGCCAAATCTTCTGTCCCAACTGCGGCAAATGACCGAAGCCGCTTTGCCGCTCGATACGATAGGAGCCAGCAGAGTATCGCACTCCCCGGCGATACCCGGCAAATCCAACGGCAGCCCTGCACCGCAGATCACAGCATCAGCCCCGGCATCCACCGCAGCCCGCACCGAATCGGCATATTGCGTTGTCGCTACCATAATATTCACACCTACCATACCGTGTCCATCAGCTATGCGGTGCGCTTTTCGGATTTCCTCCTGTAATGTCCGCATATTACATTCCAGATGGTTTTGCCTAAAATCCGGCTCACGATAGCCGGTATTGGCGCTGCTGATGACACCCATACCACCGCAGGCAGCCACACTGCCTGCCAGATTGCCCAGCGATACGCCGATACCCATACCGCCCTGTATCAGCGGCAATTCCAGCTTTCTGCCTTGAATCAACGGCATTTTTCCGTCATCCTTTCTACGTGCTGCATAGCCGGCGTGATGCCTGCCACCAGTTCTTCAAATATCCGGCGCAGCGGTCTGATCTCCTTTAGCTGCCCCGCCACCTGGCCTGCCATCAGGCTGCCGTTGTGTATATCCCCATCCAATACCGCCCGCCGCAGCGAGCCCAGGGTGAATTTCTCCAATTCCGTCCGCGGTGCGCCACTTTTCTCCAGATTCAGGTATTCCCGCGCCATATTATTCTTCAAAATACGCACCGGTGTGCCGGATATACGCCCGGTCACCACCGTGCTGTTATCTTTGGCAGCCAGCAGTGCCTGTTTATAATTATCGTGTATCGGGCATTCCTCGCTCACCAGCAGGCAGGTACCGAGCTGTATCCCGCAGGCCCCCAGTGCCAGCGCCGCCACCACCTGCCGCGAATCTGCCACACCGCCTGCCGCGATCACCGGGATATCTACAGCATCCACCACCTGCGGCACCAACGCCATTGTAGCAGCCTCACCGACGTGCCCGCCGGATTCGGTCCCCTCGGCGATCAGCATATCCGCACCGGCCGCTGCCAGCCGTCTGGCCAGTGCCACACCCGGCACCACCGGGGCTATCATCACACCGGCTTGCTGCCACATAGCCATATATTTGCCGGGGTTGCCGGCTCCGGTGGTCACCAGAGCTACCTTCTCACGTGCGATGATCTCAGCCATAGCGTCACATTCCGGGTTCATCAGCATCAGGTTCACACCAAAAGGGCGATCCGTCAATTCCTTGGCACGGCGGATATTTTCCGCCAGCAGCTCGGCATTCATACCGCCGCTGCCGATCATCCCCAGTGCCCCGGCATTGGATACCGCCGCCGCAAAATCCGCAGTAGCGATATTTGCCATACCTCCCTGAATAAAAGGAAACTCCAAATCAAAGATCTCCTGAATATTTTTCCCGATATTTGCGCTCATATCCGTTCTCACACCCCACATTGTATTAAGTAATAGATAAGAGTGAACAGTGAACAGGTATGGTTACTTGTTTGGCTGATGAGGGTAAGGCTTAGAAGCACAAAGTTAACAAGTCGCTATTCTTTCGTATCTATTCTTTAATTATTTGCCCAAATAAAAGCGGGCTTTCGCCCGGAGGCCTGTGTTCTACCATTCCAGCAGACAAGCACCCCAAGTGAAGCCCGCGCCAAAGCCTACGCAGACGATTTTACTGCCGGGCTGCAAAAGCCCCTGCCGTTCCATTTCATCCAGCGCGATCGGTATGCTGGCAGATGAAGTATTGCCGTAACGCTGCAAATTGATAAAAAACTGCTCCGGCCGTGCCTTCATATTTTTCACAACGTGCGCGATGATACGGTTATTCGCCTGATGGCAGACGACGTAATCTATATCATCCAGAGTAAGACCGGCCTTATCCAGCACCTCGTTGATGCTCTGCGGGATGATGCTCACCGCAAAACGAAAGACCTCCGGCCCGTTCATATGCACGGTATGCGGCTTATCACCTGCCGGCTCATCCGCCGGACCGCTGCAATAAAGCAGTTTTTGGGTATCGCCGCGCGTGCCGCAGATACTATGATACTGATGCTCGACCGAAAGCTCCACCACCACAGCCGCCGCACCATCACCAAAAAGCACACAGGTGCTGCGATCGGTGAAATCCAGCGCACGCGAGATAACCTCGCTGCCCAGCACCAGCGCATAACGCCGCGGCGCCGCCAACAACAGCTTGTGCGCCGTCTGCAAAGCATACAGGAAACCGGCACAGGCCGCATTGATATCAAAAACGATGGTATCATTAGGCATAGCCAGCTCATGCTGCAGCTGGCAGGCGATAGAAGGCGACATATGATCCGGGGTAAAGGTCGCCACCAGACAAACGCCTATCTGCTGCGGGCTGATACCAGCGCGCTGCAAAGCCTGCCGGGCAGCCTCACACGCAATATCCAGATTATTCTCACCGTTGCAGAAAAATCTCTCACGGATACCTGTACGGCTGACGATCCACTCATCACTGGTGTCCACAATCTCCGCCAGCTTGCTGTTGGGCACCGGGCTGCCGGGCACATAATGACCGGTACCCAGCACGTGCAGGCCGATCTGCGGCAGCAGCGAGCGTACCTCGTTTATCACGTCGTTTTTGCTCATATCATTATTGCTGATATTGGTATTATTAGCGATAGTCACGATCTTATTTTGTTTTCTCGTCCAGATATTTCACAACGTCATCAACAGTTTTCATAGCAGCAATATCCTCATCGGGGATAGAGATGCCGAAAGCATCCTCCAGCGCCATATTCAGCTCTACAGCATCCAGGGAATCAGCGCCCAGATCACCGAAAATAGTAGCCTCAGGGGTAACATCAGCCTCATCTGCACCCAGAGTATCAACAATAATTTCCTTTACCTTATCAAAAGTCATCACAAATTACCTCTCTTTTCTCATTTTAACAATGTTTTAGTTTTGCGGCTCACAGCTCTTGGCGTCAGGCCGAGCTTTATCATTTTCTGCCGTCTTTTATAGTGCTATTGCCGCCGACAAGCCAACACAGCGAACAAACCTGTACCAAAAAAGTGGCAATATACAACAAAAATTTTAATTAAAATTTTTTAATTAAAATTTTTTATTAATACTATCATATCCATTCTTGATTGTCAAGCAATTTTACATAATTTATACCCACCTGACCAAACATTACCATATCAGACAAATTACAACATACAGCAAACAAAACAACGAAAACAAAAAGCCGCTCCTGCTATTTGTTTGCTGTAAACAACGATCCCCTAATATCTCAATACACCTGCACAATACCAAATGCAGAGCCAATCCCGGCAGCTATGTGGGAAACAATATGAGTTATTCACACCCCACACCGTTATCCCGGGATAAACCATTTCGCCACCGCCGTCAGCCTGATTACAGCCATCAGCCACACTGCCGCATCCAATAACCTCAGGGGACAAAAAACATACCCCAAACACAAAAAACACCCCGCCAAGGTATAAACGGAGCGCAAAATACGGCATATTATGTCCGATACTTCATAAAATAAATATCGTTTTTTCTATTGAGAAAATTTGCGGATTATAGTATAATGAAGTACTCTAAAAAATTTTGTTTCAAAAGTTTTCCACAGAGTTATCCAAAATCAGGGAAAACTTTATCATTGTCCACTGTTTATATTTTGGTGAAAAATGTCAGCACCTGGGATAGTTTTGAAATCACAAAATTTGCCAACACCTCTTTTCACAAACTTTCCCACCGCCTGAAATCAAGCAGGACAAGGCCTCAGAATGCTTTTCCACCTTTTTCACAGGGCTTATTATCACCATTACCGTTATATTATTATAATAATATATGCAGTGCAAAAACTGTTTATTCATCCGGCATAATAAATTGACCCATCAAAAATAAATTTATTCTATCTTTATGCCGGCAGATACCATAATAATACCACTAAATTTATCTGTCGTCTGTTTATCGCCCTTTCAGCAAACTCTGCAGCGGCAGAAAGGAGAACACTATGAATTTTCATTGTCAGCGGGAAGACCTGCTTTTCGGCCTGCAAGTAATTGGCAAAGCTATCTCGGCCAAAAATACCATGCCTATTCTGAGCGGTATCCTAATTATCGCGGCTGAACAACAAATCACTCTGCGTGCTACCGATCTGGATATCGCTATCCAGTGCAGCGTACCGGCCGATATCGCCGCAGAGGGCAGTCTGGTCATCGCCGATGGCAAACGCTTTATTGATATTGTACGCCAGCTGCCCGATCACGATATCAATATCAGCCTGATCAACGATTGTGATATCAACATCAATTACGGCGTATCCTCCATCAATATGCGCGGTCTGGAGAGCGATCAGTTCCCGCAGCTGCCCAGCCTGAACGGAGAAATCTCCGGCACTATGCAGGGCAGCATCTTTGCGCGTTTGGTCAAGCAGGCTGCCATAGCGTCCTCTAATGATGAGATACAGCCGATACTGACCGGTATTATGCTGGATATCGAAAATGAAAATATCAATTTCGTGGCTACTGATTTTCACCGTCTTACGCTGGCGCGCGGAGTCTGGGATTGCGATCAGCAGCGCTCCATCAAGGTCATCGTCCCGGCCAAGACTATTCTGGATGCTGCCAATCTGGCCGATGCCGAGGAGCAGGTGCATATCAATATCAGCAACAACAATATCTGCTTCCGTATGGGCTCGGCGGTATTCTTTTCCCGGCTTATTTCCGGCCAGTTCCCGGATTACCGCCCGATTATCCCCAAGGCTGAGGCTTTCAAACATCAGGTTTTCGTAAAAAACAGCACCTTTGGCAGCTCGCTGAAGCGTGCCAGCCTGCTCAGCAAGGACCCCAATAATACCGTGCGTCTGGAAATGCGCGAAGGTCAGATCGTAATGACCGCCAATACCAGCGATATCGGCAATATCCGCGAGATCATTCCCGCTGATTATCAGGGTGAAGAACTGCTGGTGGGCTACAACCTCAAATACATCCTTGATTTTCTGAAAGTCAGCAACAGCGAGAATATCTATATGAAGCTGACCGGCAATCTGACCCCCGGCATTATGACGGAAGAAGAAAACGAGCATTTTACCTATGTTATTCTGCCGCTGCGTCTGGCGAATTAACAGCAGATGCAATATAGGAGTTGATTATTATGGCAATCAATCCGGCTGATAACGCCGAGAAAATTTATGTCCGCAGCTTTCCCATCACGCTGACACAGTTTATTAAATGGTGCGGCGCAGTTCTGACCGGCAGCGAGGCCAAAGAACTGGTGCGCTGCGGCGAGGTGCTGTTAAACGGTGAAGAATGTCTGGTGCCCGGGCGGCAGCTGCATCCCGGAGATATCATCACCCTGCTGGGCGAGGAAGCTATCTCTTATCAGGCAGTCGAGCAGATGTAATTAACAGATTTATCGGCAAACAGAAGGGGGGAGTGGAAATGCTCTATCTGCAGAGCCTGCTGCTGCGTAACTTTCGCAATTATCAGGAGGGTTCTCTGGATTTCCACCCCCGTCTGAATATCATTACCGGCGATAACGCGCAGGGCAAAACAAATCTTCTCGAAGCCATCGCTTACCTGAGCCTTGCTTCTTCCTTTCGGGAGCAAAACGAGGAGAAGATGAAGCTGCGCGGCGCCGAATTTTTTTTTCTGCAGGCTGTGCTGCACCGGCAAAATGCCGAACATACCCTGTCCGCCGGCTATCAGCGGCGGCAGAAATTCTGGAAGAAAGACGGTAGGCCGTGCCAAAAGATCAGCGAGATCGCGGGCTTTCTGCATACTGTGGTTTTCACACCCGATGATCTGGATCTGGTAAAGAAAAGCCCGGATATCCGCCGTCTCT
>JAFQHB010000066.1 GCA_017398165.1 Bacillota bacterium | reverse complement strand
GTCGCGCTGGTACCCTCGGTGATACCGTTCTCAACAGCCCACAGTACTGCATCATAGTAGTACGCACTCTCAGTTACGTCCTTAAATGGGCAAACGGTGGTCTTGGGCTCAGGGCTGCCCATAGCACGCCACAGGAAAGTCACAGTCTGTGCACGGGTAGTGATCTCTCCGGGGCCAAAGGTATTCTTGCCGGTGCCGGTGGTAACGTCATTCTCTACCGCCCACTTCACAGCGTCGGCATAATAAGCCTTATCATCCACATCAACAAAATCAGTGTTGGCAGTATCATCCTGATCCTCAGCTACAAAGGTCGCATCCACAGTCACTTTGCTGCTGGGCATAGTAAAGGTATACTTGCCGTTGGACTTTTCCTTTACGGTGATCTCATTACCCTTGCTGTCGGTAACGGTCAGCTCGTCCAACTCATAGCCCTCATCAGCAGTTACAGTCAGAGTAACGGTAGCGTTTCTCTTGGCCGATTTGCTGCTGGCCACAACGTCACCATCATCAGTATCCTCGATCACGATCTGATAAGAGGGGCTGGAGCTGCCGCCGCCGGAAGATTTTTTGGTCCAATTGGCATACAGAGTGGTATCTTTGGTGATGGGGGTGTCGAAATCAAATGGAGTGGTAAATTCCGCATCGGTGTACCAACCAGCAAATTTGTAACCGATTCTGGTGGGAACAGTTGGTTCGCTGATGACAGATTCTTCGGCCAGACCAACAGAATCGACCTCCGAACCACCATTGGTTTCAAAGGTGACCGTGTAAATGTAAATTGTTACGCCATCATAAGAAGGCAAACCATCAACGCCGTACTGATCGCCGCCAAACAGCTGTTCGAAGGGAATAAGTTCCATATGGTGAGTGGTGCACGTGCTATGATCATAATCAGCAGGAAGACCATCATAAGCATAGCCAGGCTCAACGCGCATACCTCGTCCGTTGTTATAACCAGGAGTAGGATCACAGTAATGATAGTCATTCCAGTCGCCGTATGTAACGGTTACATCCTTGCAGGTGATATTATACTTGGATGTATCGGGATAATTTTTTCCATCAATAACAATAGTTTTTTCCAGACGTCCCATAATCATACCGCACATACGATAATTGTAATAATCGTAGGAAGCGGTGCAATCATTGTAAGCATCAATACGACATGCAATGTCTACATTCTCAAAGTTATAGGTAGCACCAGGTTCGGCCTGACCGACAACGCCGCCAATAGAGGAATCAAAGGAACCCCACAGACCGGCCAGAACAACATCAGACTGAATGTCGATATTCTTGAAAGTGTAGTTGCCTGCACCCGACCATGCGATGATACTGCCACAGCCATTGTTATATGTAGCCATTACAGAGTCTTTGATTGTAATATTCTCAAATACGCAGTCGCCGGTTGCACTGCCAGTGATGGCAGCAACGTCGCCACCCTCGACAAGACACTCTGCACTTTCAATGGTCAGGTTCTTAATCGTTGCATTGTCCAGAGAGCCGAATAGCCCCAGAGAACCATACTTGCCCCACTCGTAACCGAAGTCCCAGCCGCTCTGGTACAGATTACTGATGGTGTGCCTCTGACCATCGAATGTACCCTCAAATGCATTGGATGCATCACCGATTTGATTGAAGGAGGCCTGACCAATGCTTACTACATCTTTCAAATCAATATCATCTGTCAGATAAACGGTCATACCTTCAAAAGTCTCACCGTTATCAACTCTTGCAGCAAAAGCCACAAGTTCTTCTGCTGTGCCGATGTAGAGAGGCTCGGCCTCTTTCACAGTCCAGGTACCGTTTTCATTATATGTCACAGTGGTTCCTGCGCCAGCATTGACTGTGATATCCGAATGGTCAGTTATACTTTCTGCACTAATAGCGGGAGTTCCATTAGTAGTTACGATATCAGTTGCATTCAAAGTCAGTTCTGCATTGATAGCACCGCCACGAATCACAATCGCAGGATCTTCGGTCGAATTGGTAGTTACCGAACAGCCAGTCAGAGAAACGGTCGGATTGCTGGTACCGCCAGAACTGGCACCGATACGTACGGCATAACCGTTGACATTGAAACTGGAATTTTTAATTACCACATCAGAGGAACTGTTCAGGTTGATGCCGTTTTTGGAGCTGACGGTACAGCCGTCAACGACCAGACCAGTCACGTTGTCTACCTGCAACAAGCTGTGCATAGTAGCGTCCACGGTACAACCTGTAACGGTCAGGTTCTTATCACCACCAGTATAGGACTTAATGGCAACCTTTTCCTGGTCTTTACCGGTGAACGTACAGCCCTGAACGGTAAGATTCGTAACATAACGAGTGTCGTTGTCGCCCTCAACACCCAGATTGATGCAGGCATCGGTATTGATGCCGGTTGCATCAAAGTTCACATTCTTGATGATCAGACTGCCAGTTGCATAAGTCGCACTCTTACCGTCTACGGTAATCGAGCCGGACATAGTCTTATCGCTGCCATCGATAGTAATATCAACATCTACCGCGCGAACAACTGTTACATTTTCGCCACAATCAGCCAACAGTTCGATGGTCTGGCCTGCGGTGGCTGCATCAATAGCACCTTGCAGGGTGAAGTACTCGGTATCGCCGATTTTTGCGACATTATTCTCTGCAAAAGCTACCGAGGCCATAGAAAGCACCATTACCAATGCCATCAAAATAGCCCAAATGTTTCTTTTCATAATCTTTTCTCCTTTCGATTTTTCTTCATTATTATCGCAGCAAATTTCTGCTGATTATCGCAGCAAATTTCTGCTGCCATAACACTATCAGTTCTATATCACCACCTCTATACCAAATCTTTTGTTGGATTTGCACACAGCCACCACTGGTCATTAGTCAAAGCAATCAATCGTAACTGCCGAGCACAAAGGTACACCTTTTTGCCAGCCTTTCTATTGCCTTTTTAATTGTGATTATGTATAATTATTATTGCAGATTTGTCTAAACTGGGCGCAAATCTCAGTCTTTTGAGCAAGCGCAAAAAGGTGTACTTTTTTGCTCAAATTGTTAAACTTGTGCACTGGCCCACTTGGTAAATGTATGCTGTGCCACTCCGAGCATCCTGGCTGCTCCTCTGCCCGATAGTTCACCTCGTTTCCACTGGTCGTATATTGGCGCGAAATTCTCCGGTATTTCCATAGGAGACCGTCCCATATGGACCCCCCTGGCTTTCGCGGCAGCAATGCCTTCGGCCTGCCTCTGGCGAATGAACTCTCGTTCTGTCTGGGCTACGTAGCTCAAAAGCTGCAGGACGATGTCGGCAATCAGCGTTCCTGTCAGATCCCGCCCCTGTCTGGTATCCAAAAGCGGCATATCCAGCACTACTATGGCGGCTTTTTTTTCTCTGGTGATAATGCGCCATTGTTCCAATATTTCTTCATAGTTGCGGCCCAGCCGGTCGATGCTCTTAATAACAAGGGTATCGCCCGGTTTTAGTTTTCTGATCAGCCGCTTATAGTTAGGGCGTTCAAAGTCCTTTCCTGATTGCTTGTCCATAAAAATGTCTTTGTCCTGAATTCCGAATTCGTGCATCGCCAGCCGCTGACGATCTTCGTTTTGCTCCTTAGTTGACACTCGGATATAACCATAAAGCTTACCTGTCTTTTCATTCATAACAGTTTTCTCCTTTTTGTATGTACTTAAAGTGTAGAGAAAACTTTGATATATGACCAAGTTATATGACTAAGTTTTTACGATCAAAGTTGTTTCAATACCTAATAATAATTAAAGTGGATTCATCTCTACCATACCGACCAAACCAGAACGCCCTTAACCATATCTTTAATGGCATAAATCTGCCAAAGCGATCAGTAAGAAGGATTTTATTGGACATAAAAACCGATCAATAACTACACCATTCCACAGCATAAAAGTGAAAAAAACGCACCAAAAGACACTTACTAAATAGCAAAAGGCAAGGCAGGATACTTTGCGGTGATCTGCCTTGCCTTTTATTTTACTTTCCGAAGTGAGTATACTCAAACTTCTCGAAATAAACAAATAATCCGAACCCGTCTCCCACAGGGAAGATCTGGTTCGGATTATATTGATTTGGTGCGAGAGACGGGACTTGAACCCGTACAGGAAAATTCCCGCTACCCCCTCAAAGTAGTGCGTCTGCCGATTCCGCCACTCTCGCACAGTGAGCCGTCTGTATTGCAAACGGCTCTGTTTATTATATCAATTCAATTCACAAAAATCAAGAGGTAACCTTGCTTTATTTCATTTTTTGCAGTCTGGTGTTTTCAATACAGCCCGGGATGCGGCCGCGCTTGGCCACCGGTTTGCCGTTTACTTCTTTGATGTCCATAGTCATATCGATAGCCGGAGCCCCCGAGATATAGC
>JAFQHB010000065.1 GCA_017398165.1 Bacillota bacterium | reverse complement strand
TCAACTGGTGCCCCAAATGCCAGACCACCATCTCGGATATTGAGGTGGAGCACAACGATCACGACGGCCATCTGTGGCATTTGCGTTATCCGCTGGCTGACGGCTCGGGCTATGTAGTCGTAGCGACCACCCGCCCCGAGACTATGCTGGGCGATACCGCAGTGGCTGTCCACCCCGAGGACGAGCGTTATGCGGGGATGATCGGCAAGACTATCCTGCTGCCGCTGACCGGCCGCGAGATCCCGATTATCGCTGATGATTACGTGGATAAGGAATACGGTACCGGCGCTGTGAAGATCACACCTGCCCATGACCCGAACGACTTTGAGATGGGTCTGCGCCACAACCTGCCGCAGATCACCGTTATCGGCAAGGATGCCAAGATGAACGATGCCGCAGGCAGCTTCGCCGGGATGGACAGATACGAGTGCCGCAAGGCTATCGTTGAGGAATTTGACAAGCTGGGTCTGCTGGAGAAGATCGAGGACATCACCCACGCTGTCGGTGAGTGCTATCGCTGCGGCAGTGTTATCGAGCCGCTGGTATCGCCGCAGTGGTTCGTCAAGATGGAGCCACTGGCCAAGCCCGCTATTGATGCGGTGAAAAACGGTGATATCCGCTTTGTACCGCAGCGTTTTGAGAAGATCTACCTCGGCTGGCTGGAGAATATCCGTGATTGGTGCATCTCGCGTCAGCTCTGGTGGGGTCACCGTATCCCGGTATGGTATTGCCGTGACTGCGGCGAGGTCATCTGCCAGACCACCGAGCCCGATAGCTGTACCAAGTGCGGTTCGCACAATCTGCAGCGTGATGAGGACGTGCTGGATACCTGGTTCTCCTCCGGACTGTGGCCCTTTGAGACTCTGGGCTGGCCGGATGAGGAGAAAATGGCGCAGATGAAGAAATTCTATCCTACCAGCGTACTGGTTACCGGCCGTGATATCATCTTCTTCTGGGTGGCCCGTATGATCTTTACCGGTCTGCACTTTATGGAAGAAAAGCCTTTCGGTGATGTGTTCATCCACGGTCTGGTGCTGGATGCCAAAGGCCGCAAGATGAGCAAATCCCTCGGCAACGGCATCGATCCGATCGAGATCATTGACCAGTACGGCGCCGATCCGCTGCGCTTTATGCTGATTACCGGCAATACCCCCGGTAATGACCTGCGCTTCCAGATGGAGCGTTTGGAGGCAGCACGCAACTTTACCAACAAAATCTGGAATGCCAGCCGCTTCGTAATGATGAATCTGCAGGATTATCAGCCGGGTGAGGGTGAAGTGGCATATTCGCCGGCCGATAAATGGATCCTTTCCGAGCTGAAGAAGGCAGCGGCTTCTATCTCGGCCAACCTCGGCAAATACGAACTGGGCGAGGCTGCCCGTCAGCTTTATGATTTCACCTGGGATTGCTTCTGCGACTGGTATATCGAGATGTCCAAGCCGCGCCTCTATGGCAGCGATCCTGTCGAGAAGCACACCGCGCAGAAAGTGCTGCTGGAAGTGCTGACCGATATTCTCAAGCTGATGCATCCCTTTATGCCTTTCATCACCGAGGAGATCTGGCAGGCTCTGCCGCACGAGGGCGACAGCATTATGCTGGCTGCCTGGCCGGATGCCGCAGCTATGCAGGATTACCCTGAGGAGGCTGCCGTAATGGCGCTGAATATGGAGGCTGTGCGTGCTGTGCGTAATATCCGCGCCGAGATGAACGTACCGCCGGGGAAAAAGCTGGAGGTTATTTTCCTTTCCGATAATGCCGAGGGTATCGAGCAGGGCAGCCTGTATATCAAGGCTCTCTGCGGTGCCGACAAACTGACGGTACTGCCTGCCGATGCACCCGCACCCGAGCACGCAGCGGCGGCACACGTACGCGGCGCTGATATTTACCTGCCGCTGAAAGGTCTGATCGACCTTGATAAGGAAACGGCACGTCTGGAAAAAGAGATCGCCAATATGGATAAGGAGATCAAACGCCTGGACGGCAAGCTGGGCAATCCCGGCTTTATTGCCAAAGCTCCTGCGGCAGTCGTCGAGGGTGAGCGTGTCAAACTGGCTGATTATAACGAAAAGCGTACCAGCCTGCTGGAACGTCTGGAAGAACTGCGCGGCCTGATTTAACGATTGATTTCAGTAAAACAAATATATAGAGTTCTTTTGATGGGGTTATTTGTTGTCGATAGTTTGGCAACCCCTCAGTCAGCTGCGCTGACAGCTCCCCTTACACAGGGGAGCCTTGGAGAAAAGGCTTTTTATAGTCAGATTTAGCCAAAATGTTCTATAAAAAATAACTAATATTAAGAGTATTATTATGGACGATACGAAAATGATGGACGGGCAGGGTGATATTGCTGCCGCCTATGCCGAAGCGTTGGAGTTTCTGGCATCGCAGACCAAATTTGGCATCAATCTGGGGCTGCAGCGCATTACCCGTCTGCTGGAGCTGATGGGTGAACCCCATCGGCAGGGCGTCAAATATATTCACATCGGCGGTACCAACGGCAAAGGCTCGGTATCGGCTTTTGTGGCGGCTATGCTGCGTGCTGCCGGGTACAGGACGGCGGTGTTCAATTCGCCGCACCTTCATTCTTACCGCGAGCGTTATGTCATCGACGGTGAGATGATCAGCCGTGAGGAAGTGGTGCGGCGGGTCGGGCAATTAAAGCCGATTCTGGCGCAGATGCAGGCCGAGGGTGCCGAGCAGCCGACGGAATTTGAGCTTTCCACTGCGCTGGCACTGCGCTATTTTACCGATCAGCAGGTGGATTATGCGGTAATCGAGGTCGGTATGGGCGGGGCGATAGACTCCACCAATGTGATAATGCCGGAATTGGCGTTGATCACCAATGTGGCGATCGACCATATGGATTATCTGGGCAGCACGGTGGCTGAGATCGCGGCTGTCAAGGCCGGTATTATCAAGCCTGGTGTGCCTGCTTTGACTGCGGCACAGGATGAGGCAGCACTGACCGGGATCAGGGCTGCGGCACAGAATTGCGGCAGTGATCTGGGTGAGTTCGGGCGTGATTTCGCCTTTCGTTTCGTATCTGCTGATGAATCCGGACAGAGCTTTGATTATATTGACCTGTCAAGCGGCGAGGAGCTGTGCGGGCTGCGTATCGCCCTGCTGGGGCGGCATCAGCTGACCAATGCGGCACTGGCTGTGGCGGCGGCACGGCGGCTGGGGCTGCCTGAGGAAGCTATCCGCACCGGACTGGCGGAGGCACGCTGGCCGGGACGGCTGGAGATAGTGAGCCAGCAGCCGCTGATACTGCTGGACGGCGCACATAATGTAGCCGGTATGCAGGCTCTGGCGGCGGCACTGCGGGAGTATTGGCCGGGGCGCAGCATCGTGGCGGTGCTGGGTATGCTGGCCGATAAAGAGCGTGAGAAAGCCCTGGCCGAGCTGCTGCCGCTGCTCTCTCAGGTGATCGTGACCCGTGTGCCCAGCTACCGCGCCGGTGATTGGGAGGCTCTGGCCGGGGTATGCCGTGATGCCGGCGTGCCCTGCCGCACTGTGGAGGATGTGGACGCGGCCGTGGCGGCAGGGCGTGATGCGCTGCAGCCCGGGCAAATGCTGCTGGTCAGCGGTTCGCTTTATATGCTGGCGGATGCCAGAGCATTTCTGCTGGGGGTGGCTGCCGATGTCTGATTTGCTGCGGGACAGGCTGCTGCTGGCTTCAGGTTCGCCGCGCAGGCTGGATATTTTGCAGGCGGCGGGGATCAAGCCGGAAGTCTGCCCGGTGGATGCCGAGGAATTGCAGGACGGCCTGCCGCCGTGTGAGCTGGTGCGCCAAAATGCGCTATTAAAGGCACAGGCTGCGGCGGAGCTGTACCCCGGGCGGGTGATACTGGCGGCGGATACGTTGGTGGCGCTGGGTGATATGCCGCTGGGCAAGCCGCAGGACGAGGCCGATGCCTGCCGTATGCTGCGGCTGCTGTCCGGGCGGACACACAGCGTCTTTACCGGGGTGGCTGTGTGGGCGGATGGTGAGCTGCGGGCTGATGTGGCCGAGAGCCGGGTGACCTTTCGTATCCTGACAGACGGGGAGATAGCGGAGTACGTAGCCGGTGGCGAGCCGATGGATAAGGCAGGGGCCTATGCCGTGCAGGGCGTCGGTGCGGCGCTGGTGAGCGGCATCGAGGGTGATTTTGATAATATCGTCGGTCTGCCGATGGCACTGGTACGGGAATTGCTGCCTTCTGAAATTTTCCCCTGAAAAAACACCCGAAAATAGGGAAAGCATATTGTATTTGCGATAAAAAATATAATATAATATATTTGTCGGAGAATGTGTTGGCTGCTGTATGCGTCGGACAGGCTGCTATGGCTTTTGTTTTGAGGTATTCAGCCGGCTGATGCGTGCAGTTTTGTTGTGCATATAATTATTTGCCAATTTGTGTAGCCGGTATAGTTGGTATGGTTGAAAAATACGGAGGAGGAGCAGCAGTTGTTTAATATTGATATTGGTATCGATCTGGGTACCGCAAATACGCTGGTGTATGTAAAAGGCAAAGACGAGATATCTACCGAGCCCTCGGTGGTGGCAGTAGAGAAACACTCGAAAAAAATACTGGCTGTCGGCAACGAAGCCAAGAAGATGCTGGGCAGGACTCCCGGTAATATTATGGCGATACGCCCGGTGAAGGACGGTGTGATCGCTGATTTTGATATTACCCAGAGTATGCTGAAATATTTTATTGATAAGGCGGTCAAGAACCGTTCGATATTCTCTCGCCCCCGGATCGTTATTTGTATCCCCTCCGGCGTGACGAGCGTAGAAGAGCGCGCTATCCGCGAGGCAGCGCTGACTGCCGGCGCCAAAGAGGTATATCTGATCGAAGAACCGATGGCTGCGGCTATCGGCGCCGGGCTGCCGGTGATGGAGCCGGTGGGTAATATGATCGTGGATATCGGCGGCGGCACCACCGAGGTCGGCCTGATCTCTCTGGGTGGTCTGGTAACTGTACATTCGGTGCGGGTGGCCGGTGATAAGATGGACGATGCTATCGTTAACTATATCAAGAAGAAATTTAATCTGGCTATCGGTGAACGTACGGCAGAGGAGATCAAGATCAAGCTGGGCTCGGCCTATCTGGAGGAGGAAGAGCGCGGCGAGACGTATTCCGTCCGTGGGCGGGATCTGCTGACCGGCCTGCCCAAGACGGTGACCATCACCACCGATGAGGTCAATCAGGCACTGGCTGAGCCTGTATCGGCGATCATCGACGCTATCAAGGTGTGTCTGGAGAAATCGCCGCCGGAGCTGGCCGCAGATATTATGGATCGTGGTATCGTGATGGCGGGCGGCGGCTCGCTGCTGCGCGGCCTGCCCAAGCTGGTATCTATGGAGACGCACATTATGGTGCATCTGTCCGATCAGGCGCTGAACGCCGTGGTATTGGGCACCAGCAAGGTATTGGAGAATATTCATATCCTGGATGCGGCGACCCGCAAATGATGGGCTATAGCAAATAATGGGCTATACTGGTGAAATTTGGGCTTAAAAAAATCCTGATCTGGAGGGTGTGGGGTATTGACTCCGAGAAAAAGGAAAGTGTTTATCGGTGGTCTGGCGGGGCTGCTGGTGCTGGCTGTTTTGTTCCTGGCCGGGCTGACATCGACTGAGCGGACCAACATTTCCGGACCCGAACAGTTTGTGAGAGAGATACTGGCTCCGTTGCAAAACGGGGCTGGTGCTGTATCGGGAAACGTGCAGGGCTGGGGAGCGTACTTTCGGGGTATTGAAGCACTGCAGGCCGAAAACGACAGCCTGCGGGATGAGATCAGCCGTCTGCAGCAGGAAATGGTCGATCTGGAGGAATACCGGCTGGAGAATGAGCGCCTGTCACAGCTATTGCATATGACTGCCGATCAGCAGGTGCAGTATGATTACGTGACGACTACCGTTATCAACCGTTCGCAGAGCAACTGGTACAAGACTATGGTCATCAACGGCGGCTCGCAGGATGGATTTGCGGTGGATATGCCGGTGGTCTGCGCGCAGGGGCTGGTCGGGCGGATCATCAATACCTCGGCCAATACTTCGGAGGTATTGCTGATAACCGATCGCGACGGTGCGGTAAGCTCTATGGTGCAGAATACACGGACAGTCGGCGTGGTGGAGGGCAACGGTGAGAACACGCTGCTTTCGATGATCCACGTACCGTATGATGCTGATATAGAGAATTATCAGCAGATAATAACCTCCGGCTACGGCGGGATCTATCCCAAGGGTCTGCTGGTGGGTTACATTAACGGCATCGAGCTGCAGAGTGACGGTTTGATGCTGGATATCGATGTTTCGTCTTATGTGGATTTTAATCGCCTGGAGGAGGTCATGGTGCTGCGTACGCAGAAATAGCGGTGCGGTAGTGTGGCTTCCTTTGGTGCGTTTTTATTTAGGCGTTTATTTGGGTTTCTATTTAATAATGGCAAGCGTGAATTGGCGGAGGAGGTGCTCCGGTGCTGAATTGGCGGCGTAATATCGTGTTGGCAGTGCTGTATGCGGTGGTGTTTTTCCTGCAGTACGGTGTGCTGAACAATCTGGGCTGGGGCGTTTTTTGTCCGCAGCTATTGTTGTTTTTCCCGGTTTTTGCGGGGGTGTTGCGCGGCAGCCGTAGTGGGTTTTGTCACGGCCTGATCTGCGGTCTGCTGCAGGATGTGGTGATCGGGCGCTTTATCGGGCTGAATCTGCTGGTGTGGGCAGTGATCGGTGGATTATGCGGGGTCTTTACCCGGGGGCTTTTTAAGGAGAATTATCTGGTAGCCATCGTATCGGTGCTGGGCGGCTGGACGGCGGCCTGTCTGCTATATGCGCTGCTGGCCGGGATGCTTTCGGGTGATTTTTTCTCGATGTCGCGTATCAGCCAGATCATTCTGGGCGGTGCGCTGGTCGATTGCTTTTTGGCACCGATGATCTACGTGCCGGTGTATCGTTCGCTGCTTTACGGCTGGCTGAAGCCGCTTTCCAAGCAGTCGTGATGCGGCCGGAAAACAGTATTATTGACAGTTGCTTTGATAGTTGTATTGATAGTGGGAGGTGGCAACGTGTTTGCGCGTAAAAAGGACGAACTGACGGATAGTGCCGAGCTTTTGAACGGCCGTATATTGATCTTTGTGGTGGTGCTACTGCTGATGTTTTTCCTGCTGGGGGCGCAGCTTTTTTCTTTACAGATATTGGATACCGATTCTTATGCCTCGATATCCAGCCGCAATCAGCTGCGTATGGTATCGCAGCCGCCCAAGCGCGGCGATATCTATGACCGCGATATGGAGAAGCTGGCAGGCTCACAGATATGCTTTGAGGTGGCGGTATCCAAATCGCAGGTGCCCAGTGATGAGCGTGACGAGCTGGCGGCTAATCTGGCGAAATATCTGAACGATCCCGAGCTGACGGCAGATGTCATCGGCGAGAAGCTGAAAGTGGCATCATCCGGGTATCAGCCGGTGATCATTACCCGGCTGGATGCATCGACCGGCCAGCATCAACTGGCCGCACTGGAGGAGCACCGGGACGAGCTGCCCGGACTGTTGATCATCGAGGAGCCGCAGCGCGTCTATCCGCAGGGCAATCTGGCCAGTCACGTGCTGGGTCAGGTGGGGCAGATCAGTGATACCGATGAAAGCCTGCTGGAGAATTATGATTATCTGCTGACGGACTGGGTGGGCAAGGCCGGTCTGGAGTATACGATGGAGCGTTTCACCGATGCCGGTGGCAAGGAGATAGGTCTGCGCGGCGAACACGGTCTGCGCCTGCTGGAGGTTGATTCCTCCAACCGTATCGTGCGGACGGTATCCGATCAGCCCAGTGTGTCGGGTAATTCTCTGGTGCTGACGATCGACGCCGACGTGCAGCGGGCGATGGAGCAAACTCTGGCGGAAACCATCGCTACGATATCCAAGACGCGGCCGAAGTGCAAGGCCGGTGCCGGCGTGCTGCTGGATGTAAAGACCGGTGGTGTGCTCGGTATGGCTTCTTATCCGGATTATTCGCCGCAGGATTTTATTAACGGTATCTCCGGATCTCTGGCCGATTATTATTATGATGAGACTTTGAAGCCGACCTATAACCGGGCGGTATCCGGTGCATATCCTATCGGCTCTACTTTTAAGGCCTCGACGGCGCTGGCGGCGCTGGTATGCGGGGCGATAGACGGTAATACCACCGTTGTCTGCGGCCCATCCAACTGGCAGGAGGACAAGGCTACCTGCCCCAAGGCGCATGGTGTGGTAAATTTGAAAACAGCACTGGCGGTATCCTGCAACACGTATTTTGAGGATGTAGCGGCGATGGCCGGTATCGACAATTTGTATAATACCTTTAAGAAGCTGTGCTATGGGAAGCTGACCGGTATTGAATTATCCGGCGAGACGCGCGGCCTGCTGGCCAATCCGGAGTGGAAGGCGCTGAACTTTGATGGGCGCGAGGGCAAGTGGTATCGCTATGATACCTACTATATGGCCATCGGTCAGGGCTACAGCTATTATACCCCGCTGCAGGAGGCTCAGGCAGTGGCGACGATTGCCAACGGCGGTGTGCGTATGCAGCCGCATATCGTGGATAAAATCATTGATTATGAGGGCGAGACTCTTTATCAATGGGAGCCGCGGGTGATGGATTCTATCGATATCTCGGATGCTTCGTTGGATCTGCTGCATAATGCGATGGTGGCGGTAACGCAGAAAGACGGTACTGCTTATGCGCTTTTCGGTAATTATCCCATCACGGTGGCGGCCAAGACAGGCACGGCACAGACCGGTCTGGTGGGTGATGATAAGAACAAGGATTATCACGGCTGGTTCATAGCCTTTGCCCCGGCAGAAAATCCCGAGGTGGCTTTTGCCGGTATGGTGGAGTACGGTTATCACGGTAATGCCTCGGCCGGTAAGGTGTGCAAGGCAGCGTTTGATGCTTACTTTGGCCTGCAGGATTACAGTACGGTGGAGGTATATTCGGCAAACAACGAGTAGTGGTGCCTTGGTGAGAAAAGACTTTTGGCAGTTAGATTTGGCTTAAATGGAAATATCATACGGAAAGGGATGGTGTGCGATATTTGCCGGCTGATGGCGGGTACACCCGCAGTATGACGCTATATGGCGCTATATGGCGCAAAATGCGTATTATGGCCGATGTGTGGGGGAAATTCGCCTAAAGTAACCGGCATCAGTTCAAGGAAACACGGCTTCGTATCAAGAAATCAAAGTACGCGAAAGCAAACAACTGATTTCTTTTGAAGGAGGCGTGGGATCTTGGGTTTATCAGAAGATAGAATAAATTTCTCCAGTGATACGGCACTGCTGCACCGTACGCTGCGCTCTGGCCAGACGGTGCGCTTTGGCGGTAATATCGTGGTGCTGGGGGATGTGAACCCCGGGGCTGAGATAATCGCTGACGGACACGTGGTGGTGATGGGTGCGCTGCGGGGTATGGTACACGCCGGGGCGGGCGGCAATAAACGCGCTACCGTCACGGCGCTGTCGCTTTTGCCGACACAAATTCGCATAGCTTCTTATATCACCAGGCCGCCGGATGGCGTGCTTTCGCCGGATGTATATCAGCCGGAGACAGCGTTTCTCCGCGATGGCGAGGTGGTGATCGAAAAATACGTTATCAGTAAATAATATTTATCAGTAGATGATATCCGTGATGAAACGGAGCATTGATCCACAGGAATATTGATAAACAGGATTTTTTGGCAAGTAACGTATTGGGGGAGGAAGCTTTAT
>JAFQHB010000064.1 GCA_017398165.1 Bacillota bacterium | reverse complement strand
TGACAGCGCGGTACACGTCAGCCGGTCCTGCAAGGAGCGTATCACCCGGGTGACGGCGGCGCGGCAGGATTTCCTCGAAAAGCACGGGCGTGAGGCCACGATATCGGAGCTGGCACAGCTGTTGCGGCTCGATGAGAGCCAGGTAGTGCTGGCACTGGAGGCCAATCAGCGCCCGCTATCCTTGCAGACGCCGCTGGATGCGGATGCGGGGGATAGGGGTTCGCTGGCGGATATACTGCCCTCGGATGAGAGCGAGGAAGGCTGGGTATCGGCGCTGCTGCTGCGGGAGGGTATGGTACGTTTGCCGGCACGGCTGCGTTTCATACTGGAGGCGAGATATTTCCGCGAGCAGACACAGAGTGAGATAGCGGCTTGTCTCGGGGTATCTCAGGTACAGGTATCACGGCTGGAGAAGCAGGCTCTGCGGCTGCTGCGGGAGTATTGGCAGCCGGAGCAGCGGGCGTGATATAAAAAAACGGCAGCATCTGTGCGGATGCTGCGATGAATATAGTAAAGTTTTTTTATAAAACATATAGATTTTTTGATAGATTTATGTGTTGCCGATAGTTTTTCAACCCCTCAGTCAGCTTTGCTGACAGCTCTCCTTGCACAGGTGAGCCTTGAAAAAGGAGTTTTTATAGTTAGTTTGTGCATAAATATCGAATATGCGATCAATATAGATTGTAAGGCATTATCGCAGATCTTAAATTTGAATCTTTCTTAATCTATCCCAATATAATTCCCTGGGAGAGCGCGTCACGGGTCATATGGCCTGCTGGCGCGTTTTCCCTTTTGGGGGTCTGATAATTCACTCTCGCCCTTTTATTGAAATTTTTCTGTCCTGCGCGCAAGGCCGTAGTACTGTGTGTTTTATTGTGGGCGGTCAATGACCATTTGGCGGTAAGTCAGCTCGCTGAAGCCCAACTCTCGGTAGAGGGCGAGGGCGGTGCTGTTATCCCGGGTGACTTCCAGACGGAAGCGGTGTGCCTCGGGGTATTGCCTGAAGATGAATTGGAAAAATGCGGTGGCGATACCGCGCCCGCGGTGTGCCGGGTCGATGAAAAGGTCAATTATCTGGACGCATATACCGCCGACTTCTGTCTCGTAATATTGGGTCAGGTAAGCAAAACCGGTTATTTCCCCGGTGGTATCGTCTATCAGGGTATAGCCGTGCAGAATATCATTATCGCTGAGGGCAACGGAAAGGTTGTGGCGGGTGATATCGGCCGGGACAGGGTGCGAGAGGGCATCGCTGGCGTAGAATACTGCCGACATCGCCATTATGGTATCGGCATCGTCGGGCTGCATAGGGCGAAAAAGCATAATATGACTCCTTGGATTGTGTGAATATGGGGTATAGTGGTGCGTGGCTGACATATTATCAGTATATCGGCTGCGCCGCACGGGCGGGTGGTCAGGTCAGGGTAAACTGCCATTTGCAGCAGCAGGAGGTATCGGTGATATCCGGGTAGCAGCTGATGCACCGGCAGACGAATCTTGCGTCGATGACTTTGGCAAACTCGCTGTATTCGATAATGCCGATGGATTTGCACGGGTGAAAGGGCAGACCCTTTCTTTCGCGGGCACGCTGGACGCGGCAATTTATGGAGGTGTACGTCAGGGTATTGCCGTCGATCTCGATGCTGTCCTCGTTGATATTGGCGTAGAAGCGCAGCCGCAGTGCTTTGGCCAGACCTGCGACTCCGGAATTATCGGGAAGCTGCAGGAATTCTTTGATTCTGGTGGCTTCGATAACGGTGAAGCTTTGCCAGACTGCGGCATCGTGGTACATCGCTTCGTCCATACCCAGCTTGCGCTCGACGGATTGAAACCACACGCCGTCCATCGCCAGCCAGTTTTTGGCATATATCTCGATCAATCTGATGAGCTCGTCTTTGGTATATTGATTTAAGGTGTCGTAGTTGTTCATATATGTATCCTCGCTTATGTATCCTCGCTGCGGCAAGACCTGCCGTGATAATTTTGAGTACGGATAATTTAAGTATAATAATTTTTGGCGGCGCCGTCAACGGTGTAATGGCATTAGCCGGTCGGGATGCCAGAGGCCGGGCAAGGCAGTGAGGCAAAAGGTGATATATAGGTTAATATATAGGTAGTATAATAGGTGATATAAGAAAAAATAGTTGTTAAAGAGAAGTTTTTATTGTTGAAGAAAAGGAAAACGGGGCTTATAATAGAATAAGTTATAGATTAAAACTAAAATACATAAGAGGTTGTTCTATGGATGCAATTTTTTCTTCGTTCGCAGCTATTAACTGGCTCGAAATTCTCTTTGCCGTCCCGGCACTGATGATAGCTCTGACCTTCCATGAGTTTTGTCATGGTTTGGCTGCGACTGCCCTGGGTGATAATACCCCTCGTTTGCAGGGCAGGCTGACCCTCAATCCGCTGCGCCATATGGATGCGGCAGGTACTGTGATGCTGTTTTTGTTTAAGTTTGGCTGGGCAAAGCCGGTGCAGGTAAATCCTCTGCGTTTCCGTGTGAATCGCAAGCTGGGTATGGCCATCGTGGCACTGGCCGGTCCGCTCTCCAATATCGTGCTGGCGGTGCTGGCAGCCTATGGTATGAATTTTATTGACAGCGGCGTTATCCCGTACAATCCCTATTTTTACAGCTTCTTCTATATGCTGCTGGTGTATAATGTCTGCTTTGCGGCATTCAATATTCTGCCGTTCCCTCCTCTGGATGGTTCCAAAGTGGTAGCGGCTATCTTGACTGCCAGTTGGGCGGATATTATGTACAGAAACACCCAGCTTTTTATGCTGCTGCTGGTGCTGTTTACCGTCACCGGCTTCGTTGGACAGTTGATGGCGCCGATCGTCGGCTGGTGTTATTATCTGGTCAACCTGCTTGTAATCTGAGCCGGATGGGCATACTGAATAACAGCATTTGTAAGAAATCTATTAAGTTTTTTTGGTGATGTACCTCGTCCGTTTCTGTCCATAGCCCCACCCTCTACCCTTTCGTGAACTTCCGCCCCTATCGGGACTCCTT
>JAFQHB010000063.1 GCA_017398165.1 Bacillota bacterium | reverse complement strand
GCCAGCACCATCACTATGCAGCTTGCCCGCACCGCCATCCTCAATAATCAGGACAAGAAACTGGCACGCAAGATCAAAGAGGCCGTGCTGGCGATGCAGCTCGAGAATGAGTATTCCAAAGATGAGATACTGGCACTCTACCTGAACGAGATTTACTTCGGCCACAGTGCCTATGGCGTACAGGCAGCCAGCCAGACGATCTTCGGCAAGGACGTCAGCGATATCTCGCTGGCCGAGGCCGCCACTTTGGTCGGCATCATCCGCAATCCCAAGCTGTACTCTCCACTTAATGACCCTGACAACTCTTTCAAAGTCAAAAATCAGGTGCTGACCAACCTGTCCAATTATACCGATACCTACTCGGCCGAGGAGATCACCACGGCCAAGGAAGAAGTCGTACAAACCGGCGAATCCGCTTACAAGGCTTCTTATAATCATCCCTGGTACACCGATTATGTCATTTCCCAGGCCGAGGATATCCTGGGTGATCTGGGCTATTCCTCCGAATCCATCTATACTGCCGGTCTGCGTATCTACACCACGCTGAATGATTCCGTGCAGACGCTGATGGAAGAAGCCTACGCCAACAACGCCAATTTCCCCGAGACATACTCCAATGATCTGGTCGAAAGTGCGATGGTAGTATTGGATTCTACCAATAACTCCATCCTCGGTATGGTCGGCGGACGCGAATACACTACCCGACGCGGCTACAACCGCGCTGCGGATATGACCCGCCAGCCCGGCTCTACATTCAAGCCGATTGCTGATTATGCACCGGCAATAGAGGCCGGTTATTCGCCTGCCACCGTTGCCAATGATGCTCCCACCACCTTTGGCAGTAATTGGAAGCCCGGCAACTATGACGGCAGCTATCGCGGAATTATTTCGATGCGTACTGCCTGCCAGTATTCCGTCAATATTGCATCCGTCAAGTTCCTGCAGATGGCGACAGTGCCTGCCTCGCTGAAGATGCTCGGCAAAATGGGCATCAACCTCAGCGATCAGGATAACAACCTGAGCATCGGCCTGGGCGGCCTGACCTACGGCGTATCCCCGCTGCAGATGGCGGCAGCCTACGGCACACTGGCCAACAGCGGCATCTATACCGAGCCCTGGTGCATCAGCCGTATCGAAGACAGCGACGGCAACGTGATCTATGAGTCCTCGCTCAGCCAGACTATCGCGATGAAAGAAACCACCGCTTATCTGGTCACCGATATGCTGAAATCCGTTACCACCGCCGGTACCGGTACGCGCGCCCAGCTCCCCAATCGTGACGTTGCCTCCAAAACCGGTACGGTACAGCTGCCTGACCTTTCGTACTTCAAAGGACTCAACGGCAACCGCGACGCCTGGTTCGCAGCTTTCTCGCCGGAGATGGTAGGTGTTGTCTGGATGGGCTACGATAACGATAAAGACGAAAACGGCACCGTACAGTACCTGCGCCAGATATACGGCGGCAAATACCCCGCACAGATCTGGAAGCACGTCATCGGCGGCGCCAGCAAGAACCTGCCCGGATCCAGATTCACCAAACCCAGCGGCATCGTATCGCTGACTGTCGATAAATATACCGGTATGCTGCCCAACGATCTGACCACCGAGACAGTTACCGAGATTTTCGATAAAGATAATGTACCTACTTCCTCCGGCGATCACGTTAAATGGGCCAATATCTGCGAAACTACCAAGCTTTTGGCCAGCGATTCCTGCCCCGAGACCCGAATGATCTACCGTATGACAGAACCGGCAGAAACCAACAAAGTCAGCGGCAGTACCCCGCTGCCGACTACAGTCTGCCCTGTCCACGGTACGCCGGAGGTCACCGATATTGACCCTATAGGCAGCAACGGTGATGACAATAACGACGATCAACCCACTGTGGATATCCCCACCGGCACGCTGAATTCGCCCACAAATATTCTGCTGGACTCCCGGACTTCCACAGCCGTATATATCAGCTGGCAAAACAGCAACAGCGGCAGCCTGAAATATCAGGTAGAGTTTTGGTCGGATAATAATACCAGCTCGACGATCACTACCTACTTTACCGATCTTACGGTATCCAATCTGCAGCCCGGTACTACCTATCACTTCCGTGTCCGCACCCTCACCGATGCCGAGGATAATTCCAGCCCCTGGTCCAACAGCCAGAGCATCACGACCCTCTCCTGAATTCAGCATAATAGCCAAGCCTCCGTTTACTTCACCGGTAAACGGAGGCTTTTTCAGTTTATTCAATTTATTCAGTTTATCCAATATCCGAAATTTTAGCGGCACAAAAAAAACAGGAGCAAACCACAACGATTTGCCCCTTACCGCACACTATCTCAGATATTACAGGATAATACAGATCAGCCCGCTGCCGCCATCGTTGACGATCCGCTGCAAAGTCTCCTGCAGCTTTACCTGGGCGTTCTCCGGCATTTTATACAGCTTGCCCTGTATTCCCTCCTGTACCAGCTCATTCAGCGACTTGCCAAAGATATTGGTCTGCCAAATCTTCTGCGGATCTTCTTCAAACTCGCTCAGGATGTAACGTACCAATTCCTCACACTGCTTCTCTGTGCCGATCAACGGTGTTATTTCGGTAGAGATATTAGCACGCAGCACGTGGAAGCTCGGCGCCGAGGCCTTCAGCCTTACCCCAAAACGTCCGCCCTGCTTAATAAGCTCCGGCTCCTCCAGATACATCTCGCTCAGGCGCGGCGTCACCACACCATAGCCCTGCGCCTTGGCCTCCTCCATAGCCGCCGATACCTTCTGCCATTCGCGGTTGCCATAGCTGAAATCCCGCAATACCCGCAGCAGCGTATGCTCGCCCTCGATCTCTTCTCCGGCATACTCTGCCAGTACCTGATAAAAAAGTCCCGGCGGCATCAGCAGCGAAAGTCTGGCAACACCGTTGCCCAGATCCATCTCATCCAGCATGGCAGCCTCCACCGTCTCCTCCTGAGAGAGACTATCAGCCAGCACATCCACATCACGCACACGGCGTACCTCGCTCATCGAACGCCCGATCAGCTCCTCCATACTCTTTTGCAGCCAATGCCCCTGCGGTAGCTCATCAAACCACATCGGCAGACTGATATTGATCTCGTTAACGGGGAACTCAAACAGTACTTCCTGTAATACGCTCAGGGCATCGGTCTGTTCCATATGCGCCACATCCATCGGGATAACACAGGTATCGTGCAGCTCACGCAGGCGTGCACATTCCAGCAGAGTCTGCTCGCTATCCGGGCGGCTGGTATTATACACCACCAAAAACGGCTTGCCCAATGCCTGCAGCTCACCAATGACGCGACTTTCGGCCTCGGCATAATCCTCACGCTCAATACCGGTAATGCTGGCATCAGCCGTCACCACCACACCTATGGTGCTGTGATCGGTAATTACCTTCTCAGTGCCTATCTCTGCTGCCTGCTGGAAAGGTATGGCCTCCTCAAACCACGGCGTATTGACCATTCTGGGGATATCCTCCTCCTGAAAGCCCAGTGCCCCCGGCACGCCATAGCCAACGCAATCCACCAGCCGTATCCGCGCTGCCAGACCATCCTTTACCTGTATATCCGCCGCCTCGGCCGGGATGAATTTCGGTTCGGTCGTCATTACGGTTTTGCCGGCCCCACTCTGCGGCAGCTCATCGATAGCCCGCTGTCTGGCTTCCTCATCGGCGATCCCCGGTAATACCAACAACTCCATAAATCTTTTAATAAAGGTGGATTTGCCCGTACGTACCGGGCCGACTACGCCCAGATAAATGTCTCCGTTTGTTCTGGTCGCTATATCTTCAAGTATATCAAATTTTTCCACCGGTGTTCCCTCCTCTTACATATTCTGATCTATATATAAAAAATAAAAAGCATGGCTTTCTCTCCATACTTTTTATGCTCGGATGATCGGGATTAGAACACCGGATCCAATATTCACTTGTTCAGCGGCAAGAAACAGGAATACTATTCCTGCTTCTTGTCACGACGCATCAATGTAACAGCAATATCCACTACCGGCAGATCTTCATACAATATGCCATATACCGTATCGGTGATCGGCATATCCACACCATACTGTCCGGCCAGGCTGTGTGCGATACAGGCGGCATTCACGCCCTCTACCACCATACCCATACTGGCCAGTACCTCATCGAGCTTTTTGCCCTCTCCCAGCATCATACCGGCACGGCGGTTGCGGCTGTGCATACTGCCGCAGGTCACTACCAGATCACCCATACCGGATAGCCCGTAAAAAGTCTGCTCCTCGGCGCCCATAGCCACACCCAGACGCACGATCTCTTTCAGTCCGCGCGTCAGGATGGCGGCCTCGGTATTATCACCGCCGCCCAGACCATAGCTGATACCGCAGGCCAGCGCGACGATATTCTTCAGCGAGCCGCCCAGCTCCACACCGATAACATCGCTGTTGGTATAGACCCGCATATAATCGTTGCTGAAAAGCCCCTGTACCGCCAGCATAGCAGACTCGTCAGCCGAAGCCGCTACGATGGCCGTCGGTATACGGCGGCTTACCTCCTCGGCATGGCTGGGGCCGGAGAACACCACTACCTGATTATCCGGGAAAGCCTGCTGCAATACCTCGCTCATACGCTGATGGCTGTCCAGCGAGAAGCCCTTGGCTACCGATACCAGCACCGCCTGCCCGCCAATATGCCCCTGCAAACGCTGGGCAACAGATTGCATCGCGTGGCTGGGTACTGCAAAAATCACGAAATCACATCCGGCGGCAGCCTGCCCGATGTCCGCCGTATAGGCCAGACAGTCCGGCAGCGGCACCCCAGGCAGGAAAAGTCTGTTTTCCCTGTCTGCCTGCATCATAGCAATATGCTCGGCCTCGTGCGACCACAACGTTACCTTATGTCCGTTATCTGCCAACACCAGCGCCAGGGCCGTACCCCAGCTGCCAGCGCCGATCAAACCTACTTTTGCCATATGATCCAATACCTCATTCCAGATTAAATATGTAGCACCGGTTTACGCAGCCTTTTTGTTGTGAAAGGTTTTGCTCTCGGTACCGCTCAACAGCCGTCTGATATTCGCCCGGTGCATATACAGCACGATAAGCGGCATTATCACAAAGAACGCCCGATAGATTATCGGCAGCGGTACTATTAACGCCAGCAAAACGATCACCACACAGGCCACTACCGACCCCAGCGAGACGTAACCCGATATCGCTACCAAAGCAATAAAGACACTAAGTGCTATACCCAGCACCAGCGGGGAAAGCGAGAGCAGCGCGCCGCCGGCACACGCCACACCCTTGCCGCCGCGAAATCCCAGCCACAGCGGAAAGGTATGACCCAATACTACGAAAACAAACGCCAGCACACCGCCGGTCTCGGCCGCCAGCATAAAGCCGATCTCGGCACTGATATAGCCTTTCATCCAGTCCAGCAGCAGCACCAGCATCGCCAGCGGCTTGCCGACTGCCCGTGCAGTATTGGTAGTACCGGCGCTGCCGCTGCCGATAGTACGGATATCCTGCCCGCTGACCAGCTTGGTCACGATATAGGCAAATGATATCGACCCCAGCAGATAAGCGATAAGCGAGGCCAATACGCAATTAAAAATCTCCATATTCAGGATGCCTCCATCCAGAAAGTATTATCCGACCGGCAATCATTATCCGGCCGGTAATCATTATCTGGCTTTAGTTTCTTCTTTCTCATTACGTCCCACGACTTTCAGGCGGATAGGCGTCCCCTCAAAGCCAAAGTTGGAGCGCAGCTGATTTTCCAGATAACGCAAATAGGAGAAATGCATCAATTCCGGATCATTGACGAAGAAGATAAACGTCGGCGGCTTCACACCGGCCTGGCTGGCGTAAAAGAGCTTCAAACGCCGCCCCTTATCACCGGGCAGCGGATTCAGCAGGATCGCCTCATTGATGACTTCATTCAAACGGCTGGAGGTGATGCGCTTGGTCTGCTCCTCGGCAGCCTGATCCACCAGCTCCATAATGCGCCCGGTACGCTGGCCGGTCAGTGCCGATACGTAAGCCACCTGGGCATACGGCATAAAGGCCAGATTTTCCCGCAGCTTGGTCTCAAATTCCTTCATAGTGCGGTCATTCTTCTTCAGCAGATCCCATTTATTCACCACGATGACCAGACCTTTACCGGCCTCATGTGCATAGCCGGCAATACGCTGATCCTGCTCCGTCACGCCCTCCTGCGCATCAATCACCACCAGCACCACGTCGCTGCGATCCACCGCGTGCAGCGCGCGTGCCACACTATAACGCTCGGTAGTCTCGGCGATTTTGCCGCGGCGGCGCATACCGGCGGTATCAATGATACGATACAGCTCGCCATTACGGGTAAAATCACTGTCGATGGCATCACGGGTAGTACCGGCCATATCCGCCACGATACTGCGCTCCTTGCCCAGCAGGCGGTTTACCAACGAGGACTTGCCTACATTCGGCCGCCCGATAACAGCGATGCTGACGGCAGCCTCATGCTCCTGCAGCTCATGCGCCGGGGGAAAGTGCGCTACCACCGCATCCAGCAGATCGCCGGTATTCATACCGTGGATAGCCGATATGGCGATAGGCTCGCCCAGCCCCAGAGAGTAAAAATCAATGACGTCGTTGATTTTGGCAAAGTTATCCATCTTGTTGATAGCCAAAACGACCGGTTTGCCGCTGCGTCTCAGGAACTCGGCAGCTTCTTCGTCCTCCATAGTCAGGCCATCACGGCTGTCCGCCACAAAAATGATAACGTGGGCTTCCTCTATAGCAATAGTGGCCTGCTCAATAATACGGGTGGCTATCTGATCGTTTTTATCGGTAAAATCAATACCGCCGGTATCAATGACGGTAAAATCACGCCCCAGCCAGGAAGCATCCCGATACAGACGGTCACGAGTCACCCCGGGAACGTCCTCTACGATAGCATGACGGGCGCCGATCAGGCGGTTAAAGAGTGTGCTTTTGCCGACATTAGGGCGACCCACGATAGCTACAACTGGTTTCATTCAATCAAATCCTCTCAACTAATGCAGTGTATCTGCTGTATATAGAAATCGACTCTGCATCTGCATAAATCCATATATCATAAAATCTGTATCATCCAATCTACATACATAGATATTATACCACAAATGACGGAATAATCAACCGCCCTGCATACAAACATTCCCATAAAAACCTTCGTAGAAAAAACGCCCTCTCCGCCAAAAGGAAAGGGCGTTTGATAAAGCAAAACCTATTCTGCAACCGACTCCTCGGTGTTGGCATCGGAGGATTCAGCAGCAGGGGCATCCTGCTGTTTTCTCTGCTGCTCCAGCTCGCGGATAGAAAGGCCGATACGATGACGCTCGGGCTCAAAGCTGATAACGACAACCTCGACCTCCTGGCCGACCTGCAGCTGCTGGTTGATATCCTTGACGAATTTATCGCTGACCTGCGAAATATGCACCAGACCATTGATACCGGGCGCGATATCGATAAAGGCGCCGTAGGCCATGATCTTCTGTACGCGGCCCTTGACAACAGTACCGACGGGATAAGCCTCAGCAGCGGCCTCCCAGGGGTTCTGCTGCAGCTGCTTCATACCGACAGCGATCTTGCCTTTCTCTTTGTCAAAGGAGAGTACTTTTACATCGACTTCATCGCCGACTTTCACCATTTTCTCCAGAGTCTCATCAGGAGACCAGGAAATATTGCTGCGATGCAGCAGAGCATCCTGCCCGCCCAGATCAACAAAGGCACCAAAGGAAGTCAAACGCACGACTGTACCGCGGCGCACCTGACCCTCTTCCAGAGATTCCCACAACGCCTCACGTCTGGCGTTCATCTCTTCCTCCTTGGCAGCCTTGGTGGAGAAATAGAAACGATTCTTGGCCTTATCGACACGCAGTACTTTGGCAGTCATTTCTTTGCCGATATATTCGGAGGGATCAGCCACGAAATCAGTATCAATATGAGAAAGCGGCACGAAGCCGGTAACACCGACGTCCATAATAACGCCGCGATCGCTGACACTGACGATCTTGCCCATTACCTTGCCGTCATTTTCTGCCGCAGCCATTACGTCATTCAGGATACGGTCATGATCGACGATACGCTTGGAAATAGTGGTGAAACCGTCGCGATTCTCACCGCGCAAAACAGCGACCTCGAATTTATCGCCCACCTTGAAATCACGGATATTATCGGCCTCTTTATTGATGAGCTGATTGATCGGCAATACGGCCAGCGATTTGCTGCCGATATCCATCCACAGCTCGCCGTTTTTCACCTGTACGACAGTACCGACAACGTGCGAGCCTTTGCTAAGATCCGGCATAGAGTATTTATCATACAGAGCCTCCATCAGCTCAGTCTCGTTCATCTCCTCTACCGGCTTGGCGGGCTTGCTCGGCGCAGCCTTGGCCACCGGCTTCTCGGCGGGCTTTACAGGGGTAGGCACCTTGGTCGCCATACCGGGAACAAAAGACATTTCCGCTGCAAAGTTTCTCTTTACGACCGGCTGAGCAGCCGCTTCATTTTTGATCTCAGTTACATTGTTATCAGTCATGAAATTTACAACCTCCTCGATGATCCAATCGGGCGTGGAAGCACCGGCACAGACGCCTACACGCTGTATACCTCTAAACATATCACACGAAAGCTCTGCTGCACCTTCGATCAGAACGGCGGCAACACCGCCATCCTGGCAAATCTGCAGAAGTTTCTTGGTGTTGGCACTGTTCTTGCCGCCGATGACTACCATCAGCTCCACCTCGGCCGCCAGAACGGCTGCAGCCTCCTGGCGCTGTTGGGTCGCACGGCAGATAGTGTTCTGAAAGCGCACCTCGGAATACCTCGTCTGCAGGACAGCCAGCACATCCGCAAAATTAGCCTGCGTCTGTGTAGTCTGGGCAACGACACCGATACGCCCGGCGTCCGGCAGTGCCGCAGCCTCGGCCGCATCAGCCACCACCCAGGCCGTATCATCCGTCCAGCTTTTGATGCCAATGACCTCAGGATGATCGT
>JAFQHB010000062.1 GCA_017398165.1 Bacillota bacterium | reverse complement strand
GCAGGCCATTCTCATCGTTAATGATCCACAGTGCGCGCAGCAGATTATCATAATTGGCAAAAGGCTCACCCATACCCATAAAGACAATATTGGTGACGTCACCCAGATTATGCTGCTGCAGCCAAAGCTGCCCCATCAATACCTGCGCTACGATCTCACCCGCCGTCAGATTCCGCATAAATCCGGAAAGTCCGGTCGCACAAAAGGCACAGCCCATCGCACAGCCTGCCTGTGTACTGACACAAAGCGTATGCCGCTGGCGGCTACTTTGCCGCTGATACAGCATAATGACAAGCTCGATCATCACCTGCCCGCCAAAATCCAGCAGCAGCTTGGCGGTGGTACCGTCACTGCTGCGCTGCTGGCGGACAATACGCGGCAGGCGCAGCGGATATGCCCGGGTCAGTTTGGCTCGGTCAGCTTTGCTCAGGTCGGTCATAGCGTCATAATCGACTATCCCCTGCTGCAGCCAGCGAAACAATATCCCCGCTTTGAAGGGCGGCATCCCCATATCCCGGCAAATGCCTTTGAGTCCGGCAATATCCGCACCAAGCAGCACAGTATCACGGCCGACATTATTGCCGCCCGGGGCATTATCTTCTATATTTATCCTGTTATCCATTATCAAACCTCATCAGAACAAGAATCTGCCAAAATCAGCTCTTATCCGTTACTTATAAACGCTGCAGTCTGGCGAAAAAGAATCCCTCCATACCGTGCTGCTGCGGCAATACCTGCAAGGAACTCTGCCCGCCAAACAATTCCGGGCAGCATTCGATCGGCAGCGGTGCAAAATCCTGATGCTCCGCCAAAAACAGCTTGATGGTTTCTTCATTCTCCCGCTCACTGATGGTACAGGTAGAGAATAAAAGCTGCCCACCCGGCCTCAGTTTGCGTGCTGCCTCCTGCAATATTGCATAAGCTGTCGGAGCTATCTCGCGGCTGGTATCGGCTGATTTGCGCCAGCGCGAATCCGGCCGGGAACGCAAAACACCCAGACCGGAGCACGGTGCATCCACCAAAACGTAATCAGCCCAGCCATCCGGCACATCTGCCAGTTCACGACTGTCTGCCTGCTGCGTACGGATAATGGATATCCCCAGACGTTCGGCATTATTCCGTATCAGCCCCAGCTTATGCTCGTGCAGATCAAAGGCGCGTATCTCGCCGCGGTTTTGCATCAGTGCCGCCATATGTGTGGTCTTGCCGCCCGGGGCAGCACACACATCCAGCACCCGGCTGCCCGGCGCAGGTGATAACACATGAGCCGCCAGCATAGAGCTTTGCTGCTGCGGATACAGCAGACCCTCCCTGATCAGTGCGCCTGCGCTGCCGCCGGATATCAATATCCCATCATCAGGGAAAGCCAGCGGTTCGGCGATCGTACCCTCTGCCGCCAGCCGCTGCAATACCTCATCCCGGCTGCAGCGCAGAGTATTGACCCGCAGTGTATACGGAGCAGGCCGGTTATCAAAATCACACAGTGCCAGCGTATCGGCAAAGCCAAACCGCTCCAGCCATTCCTGCACCAACCACACAGGATGCGAGCTCACAGCCGCGATATGCCCGGCCGGGTCACTATCCTTATCCGGGAATTTTATTTTATCACCGCTGCGTATCACATTACGCAGTATAGCATTGGTAAGAGAAGCCGTACCCTGATGACCGTATT
>JAFQHB010000061.1 GCA_017398165.1 Bacillota bacterium | reverse complement strand
TTTCTCATTACCCGGGATGGGATAAGCAGAAACAACTACCAGATCACCCTTACGCAGATGTACCTGACGATGCTCGCCCTGCGACATACGGGTCAATCCGGCCAGAGTCTCGCCCTGGCTGCCGGTAGTAAGCACTGTCACCTTGCGATCAGGGTATTTGTTGATATCGGTAATATCGATAAAGGTGTTGGCCTTGGCCTTCAGATATCCCAGCTCGCGCGAGACGGTGACTACGTTATTCATACTGCGGCCGACCAGCGCCACCTTGCGCCCGGTACGCTCCGCCGCCCAGATGGTCTGCTGGATACGATGCACATTGGAGGCAAAGGTCGTCACGATGATACGCCCGGTAGCATTCAGGAAAATACTGTCCAGTGCTTGGCCGACTGATTTTTCCGAAGGCGTAAAGCCCTCTTTCTCGACATTGGTGCTGTCTGCCATCATCAGCAGCACACCCTCCTGGCCCAGCTCGGACATACGGGTCAGATCCATAAACTGCCCGTCAATAGGCGACATATCTATCTTGAAATCACCCGTATGCAGGCACACACCCACCGGAGTATGGATAGCCAGCGCCATCGAATCCGGGATACTGTGCGATACGTGGATGAATTCCACCTTAAAAGGCCCGACGGTGATAGTATCACCGGCCACTACATCATTCAACTGAGCATTACCCAGATTGTGCTCTTTCAGCTTGCCGCGCAGCAGCCCCATAGTCAGACGGCTGCCGTATACCGGCACCTTCAGGTCTTTCAGCACATACGGCAGCGCACCGATATGATCCTCGTGTCCATGCGTTACGAAGATACCGCGCACCAGATTGCGGTTCTCCATCAGGTAATTATAATCCGGGATCACCAGATCCACACCCAGCAGTTCCTCATCCGGGAAAGTCATACCTGCGTCGATGACGATAATATCGTTGCCATAACGAAAAGCCGTCATATTCTTGCCGACCTCACCCAGGCCACCCAGCGGGATGATGCTCAATTTGTGGCGCGCCTGCTCCTGCCGCTCCTTCTTATCGGTGTCTTTGGCGGTTCTGGTTTTACTTTTGGCAGCAGGCTTTTCTGCTGCGGCTTCTTTGGCGGCATTAGCGGCGTCTTTGCTGCGCCCGCTCTTAGTGCGACGCTCATTTTTGACAGCAGTCTCGTTATCCCGCCGCGGCGCACGCTTTGGGGGCTTCGGCTCTGCCGGGGCATCATCCAGCGGTTGCACTTCTGCCGCCAGGCCCAGCCGCGGTGCCGAAAGCGTTTTTTTGGCGTCTCTGGCCAAGTTTTTAATAACATCTACCGGCGATGAAAGCTCTGCCGCGCCTATTTCAGCTGCGGCCTCTGCCGCGGCAGGCTGGCGTCGCCGTCTCCAGCGGCTGCCCTGCGATTTGCGGGCTCCGGCTGCGGCGGCGGTATCATCGCTGTTAGCGATAATGTTGTTATCCTTGTCCATGCTCACCCTCCTTTTTCAGTATTTATTTAATAATATTTTCCATAATAATATTTTCAGTAAAAAACCGGCCCGAACAACGCCTTATCACGGCGCGCATCAAGGCATAGCTGTAATAACCTGCGTAAAAAAGATCAGGAACAGTAACCCTAATAATCTTACATATAATGAACGCAGGCATCATAATGACAGTAAGCATCTGTCGGATCGTGATTATGCTTACAGCACAGCCCTGTCAGCCAGACAGTACAAACTGCCCGGAATATAGTTCATACTCACTTATATATATTATCCGGGCGGGGCGTTTTTAATCACTGTAAACTGCCCCGCTCGGTAAATATTGCATATTAACAGCTATTTGTCCAACAGCCATTCTTTTCGGCTATAATACCGCCGTATATCAGGCACGCTGACCCAGCAGGCCGTATTTCTCCATCATTTCACCGAGGATAGCCAGTTCGTCCTCCGCAGGCGGAGCCAACGGCAGACGGCAATCACCCATATCCCAGCCCTGCAGATTCAGGCACGCCTTCACCGGCACGGGATTGGTGGTAATAAAGAGCTTTTTGAACACCTCAAAATAGCGCAGATGCAGCTCCCGAGCCTCCTGCACACGGCCTTCCTGATATGCCCTGATCATCGCGGCGATCTCATTACCAATGATATGCGAAGCCACACTGATAACGCCCGCGCCGCCAACAGACATCACCGGCAGAGTCAATGAATCATCACCGCAATACACAGCAAAATCATCCGGCAGTACCTTTTTCAGCGCACTTACAGAATCCAGGCTGCCGGTAGCATCCTTGATAGCCACGATATTCGAAAAATCTCTGGCCAGGCGCGCTACAGTCTCGGCCTGCATATTCACACCGGTACGCCCGGGGATATTATACAGTATGATCGGGATATCCGCACTGGCTGCGATAGCAGCAAAATGGCGGTACAGACCTTCCTGCGAAGGCTTGTTGTAATACGGACAAACAGCCAGCAGCGCGTCAGCTCCGGCCTTATAGGCCTTCCTGGCGACAGCGCATGAAAAAGCAGTTTCGTTATCCGTCGTCCCCAAAATGAGATAGCCCTTGCCCTTGGCTGCCTCCGCAGTGGCATCCCACAGTTTGGCGCGCTCATCAGGGGTCAGACAGGGACTCTCGCCGGTAGTGCCGCATACCAGCACACCGTCTGAGCCATTGGATAATAAGTATTCGGTCAGCTTCTGGGTTTTGGCATAATCGACCCCGCCTTCTTTATTATAAGGAGTCACCATCGCCGTCAGAACATTACCAAAATACATATATACCCCTCCTGATCATAATATTTACGATATCTAACAAAAAGAACTATCAGTCAGGCCCCGCATCAGGCCCGTTATTAAACCAAACCTTCCGCTACCAGCAGCTGTGCGATCTGCACGGCATTGGTCGCGGCACCCTTGCGGATCTGATCGGCCACCACGAAGATCGAGAGACCGTTATCCACCGCGATATCCTTGCGGATGCGGCCAACATATACCTCATCAGTATCCGAGGAATAAAGCGGCATCGGATATACTTTGTTCGCCGGGTCATCCTGGATGATGATACCGGGGGCAGCAGCCAGCACGGCACGTGCTTCCTCGGCAGTCACCGGCTTTTCAGTCTCGATATGGATAGCCTCGGCGTGGCTGCGGAACACCGGTACGCGCACAGCAGTAGCCGAAAGCAAAATATTTTCATCGTGCAGCATCTTCTGGGTTTCCCAGGTCATCTTCATTTCTTCCTTGGTATAATCGTTATCCAGGAAGATATCAATATGCGGGATCAGATTGCAGGCGATCTGATGCTGGAAAGCCGAGATCTCAACATCCTCACCGGCAGCCACAGCCTTGATCTGCTGATCCAGCTCTTCAATGCCTTCCTTGCCGGCACCGGATACCGCCTGATATGTAGCGACAACAACACGCTTGATGCCAAAAGTATCATAAAGCGGCTTCAGCGCCACCACCATCTGGATGGTCGAGCAGTTGGGATTGGCGATAATGCCCTTATGCCAGCGCACATCCTCCGGGTTGACCTCGGGCACCACCAGCGGTACCTCAGGATCATAACGGAAGGTAGAGCTGTTATCGATGCAGACAGCACCGCGTTTTACCGCCTCCGGCGCCAGAGTTTTGCTGATGGAACCACCGGCGAAAAGCACGATATCCACACCCTCAAAGGATTCCGGTCTGGCAGCGTGTACGGTATAGGTCTCGCCCTGCCATACCATCTCCTTGCCCTCTGATCTCTCCGAAGCCAACAGGCGCAGCTCACCCACAGGGAAATCACGCTCTGCCAGTATCTTCAAAAGCTCATGACCTACAGCGCCGGTAGCGCCGACAATAGCAACACAATATTTTTTCATTTCACTCACCCGATCAAAATTCTCAATATCACAACATATAGCATAACATACTATTATTGTATTTTAACATTTTTTCGCGCCTAATGCAATATTTATTTACACACTCCGCAAAAGTATACACGCACAGCCCTAATACTGCCGCAATATCGGCTGCAGCTGCCGACCCTCACAGGCCGCAGCCAACGCATCCGGCAGCAGACCGGCGTCAAATATCAGCGAGCGTGGCTTTTTGATCGGATCATCCTGCCCCAGCGGCACGAAATAAACGTGACGGGTGTTCATCAGCAGGCCGAGGTTTTTGGCATTCGCCCCCAGCGCATCATTGGTCGCCAGTGCTATCAGCAGAGGTTTTTCATTCCGCAGATGCGCCTTGGCCGCCATCAGCACCGGCCCATCAGTAATGCCCAGCGCCAGCTTCGCCAGAGTATTGCCGGTACAGGGCGCTATCATCATCACATCCAGCATACCGGCAGGTCCTATCGGCTCGGCCGCAGGGATGGTAAGCATCGGTGCTTCGGCACCCATATCACGCAGATCGGCCTGCCATTCCTCGGCCTTGCCGAATTTACTGTCCAGCCGCTGTACGTTATCCGAAAGTATCGGCTGCAGGCTGAGCCCCGGTATCTCCCGCAGCTGCCGCAGCTGCCCCAACACCTGACGCATAGTACAAAAAGACCCCGTCAGCCCCACACCAACAGTCTTGCCCTGCAGCACGCTCTGCCAGTCAGCTGTTTTAGCGTTTCTCTTCATTATGTCTCCACCATCCTCTCTTGGCTCTCATGCTCGGCCAGCAGTCTGTTGATAATGCCGGGGTACACCCGTCCCAGCAGCCGTCCGGCACTCACCGGGGCCACCTTGCCCGGCAGGCTCAGCAAATGCAGTGCCTTCAGTCCGATATCATTCGCAGCAGCAAAATCCGTCCCCCCGCAGCCTGATGCCAGGTC
>JAFQHB010000060.1 GCA_017398165.1 Bacillota bacterium | reverse complement strand
GCCGCCCAGCGGCTGATGGATCATAATCTCGCTGTTGGGCAGGGCATAGCGTTTGCCGATAGCACCCGCCGCCAGCAGGAAAGCCCCCATCGAGGCCGCCATACCGATGCAGATAGTGCTGACGTCCGGCTTGATGTACTGCATAGTATCATATATTGCCATACCGGCAGTGATCGAGCCGCCGGGGCTGTTGATATAGATATGGATGTCCTTCTCCGGGTCCTCCGATTCCAAAAACAGCATCTGGGCAATTATCAGATTGGCCATCGTATCGTTGACCTCACTGCCCAGGAAGATCACCCGTTCCTTCAGCAGCCGCGAATATATGTCATAAGAGCGTTCGCCGCGGCTGGTCTGCTCAACAACCATTGGGATCAGCATATTCATATTTCTCATTCCTCCGCCCGTATTTTTCACAAAAGCCCCCGCACGGTAAAATTTGTCATAATTAAAACCGCCGTAACAACACAATTTTGACCGGAAATTCTTAACAATAGTATGCGTATAGACCAAATGTTTATACGCATACCATTAGATTTTATTCAGCTTTTGTTCGACTATACATTATATCAGCAAATTTATCTCAGTAAATTCTCAGCAATTTTATACCGGCCTGCTTATTTGATAACAGCGTTCTCGTTGATCAGGTCGATGGCCTTCAGCATCTTCACGTTGTACTCAAAGAAGCGCAGGTTTTCGTTGGTGGAGAAGGTGTTCTTGATCTCCTCTACCGGTTTGCCGTAAGCAGCAGCAATCTCCTGCATCTGCTTGTCCATACTGTCCTGGTCAGCCTCGATGTTCTCAGCCTCTACGATAGCCTCCAGCACCAGATCCTGCTTCACAGTCATCTCGGCACGATCCTGCTGTTTGGCTTTCCAATCGGCACGGGTGGATTTGGTGATATCAAAGAATCTCTCCAAGGTCAGACCCTGATACTGCAGCTGGCCTGCGAACTCCTGCAGCATCTGATCCAGCTTGTCGTCGATCATAATAGCCGGTACTTCCATCTCGGCATTGGCCACTACCTGCTCCAGCACTTTGTTTCTGGCTACATCCATAGCCATCTGCTCAGCCTGCTCGGTCAGCTCGGCACGCAGTTTCTCGCGCAGTTCCTCTACGGTATCGCAGTCCTCGCGCATATCTTTTACGAAATCATCATCAACCGGGGGCAGCTCACGACGGCGTACATCGTGTACGTGGATCTTGAATACCGATGCTTTGCCGGCCAGCTCCTCGCTGTGGTACTGCTCGGGGAAGGTAACGTTGACTTCGGCATCCTCGCCGGATTTCACACCGATCAGCTGTTCCTCAAAGCCGGGGATGAAGGTGTTGCTGCCGATGGTCAGCGGGTATTTCTCGCCTTTGCCGCCCTCGAAAGCTACGCCGTCAACGAAGCCCTCAAAATCGATGACAGCGGTGTCGCCGTCAGCGATCTCAGAGCCTGCGGGCAGGTCAATAGTACGTGCGATACGCTCCTGCATATGTTTGATCTCGTGGTCGATGTCTTCCTCGGTGGGTACGTATACTTCTTTGGTTACCTCGATGCCTTTGTACTGGCCCAGTTTGACCTCAGGCTTTACGGTAACTTTGACAGTCAGGATCACATCCTCGCCGCGTTTGAGCTGTTTGATGTCGATAGCGGGCTGATCCACCGGGAAGATACCGGTTTCTTTTACCATAGCAGCGTACAGATCCTGCAGCATTTCGTCCAGACCCTCCTGTACCACTGCGTCCTCGCCAACGTAGTTCTCTACGATTTTGGCAGGTACTTTACCGGCACGGAAACCGGGGATATTGACCTCTTTGGAGATTTTCTTCAGGCGCACGGCAATAGCCTGCTCCAGATCAGCCGCAGCAGCGACTACCTCTACCTCAACCTCGTTGCCCTGGCGGGACAATACCTTTGCATTTACTTCCATCTCTAAAAATCCTCTCTCCCTGCGCAGACGCCCTGCGGCGCTGCATATAATAAAATTTATATCCTTAAATATCCCTGCCGTGTCTGCCCTTTTACCGGCAAACACAGCCAAGAGATTTTAATTCCACATTGTTATAATATTTTCCTGCCGCGGCATACCCACAGCGCAAAATTTTTCTCATCACAGCCTGCTGACCGACCGCCAAAAGCCCGGCGGGTGTGCTGACGATCAGCCCAGCAACTCCCGCAGTTTGGCGTTCACTTTACCGGCGTCCGCCTTGCCCTTGGTAGCCTTCATCACCTGGCCGACGAGGAAGCCGATAGCCGCTTTCTTGCCGCTCTGATAATCAGCGACCGATTTGGGGTTGGCCGCGATGATATCCGCCACCAACTGATCCAGCTCACCGTCGTCGCTCATCATCTCCAGCCCGTTTTCCTTTACGTAGGCCACAGGGTCGATATCCTCAGCGTAGACTTTCTCAAATACAGCCTTGGCGGTAGTCTTGTTGATGCTGCCCGCCTGTACCAGCTTGATGATCTCCGCCAGCTTCTCCGGTGCCAGCCGCAGCTCTGCCGGTTCTTTGCCGTCCTGATTCAGCAGGCGCATACAATCGCCCAGCAGGAAGTTTGCCGCTTCCTTGGGCTGGCCGCACAGACGGACAGTCTGCTCGAAGATCTCGGCCAGATGGCGGCTGCGGGTCAGCTGACCGGCATCATAGGCCGAAAGCTTGTATTCCTCGACGTATCTGGCACGCTTTTGATCGGGCAGCTCGGGGATAGTACCGCGAATGGCCTCCAGAGTCTCGTCGCTGATATTGATAGGAGCCAGATCCGGCTCGGGGAAGTAGCGGTAATCGTGTGCGTCCTCCTTGGAGCGCATCGCATAGCCGACGCCTTTGTTATCATCCCAGCGGCGAGTCTCCTGTCGGATAGTACCGCCGTCCTCCAGCACCTCGATCTGGCGGAATATCTCATACTCGATAGCCCGTGCGATAGCCTTGAAGGAGTTCATATTCTTGGTCTCGGTGCGGGTACCCAGCTCGGTATCGCCCACCCGGCGCACCGAGAGGTTGACATCCGCACGCATCGAGCCCTCCTGCATTTTGCAGTCGGATACGTTCAGATATTCCATAGTAGCCTTCAGCTTTTCCAGATAGGCCAGCACTTCCTCGGCCGAGCACATATCGGGCTCGCTGACGATCTCCAACAGCGGCACACCGCAGCGGTTGTAATCGATCAGCGTGGCGGCATCACCGTGAATCAGCTTACCGGCGTCCTCCTCCATATGGATCTGGTGGATACGCACCTGCTTGGTGCCGTCGGCGGTGTCAATCTCCACATAGCCGTTGCGGCAGATCGGCAGATAAAGCTGCGAGGTCTGGTAGGCTTTGGGCAGATCGGGATAAAAATAATTCTTGCGGTCGAATTTGCACTGCTGGGTGATGGTACAGTTGGTGGCAAGACCGGCCTTGACAGCTTTCTCCAGCACCATACGGTTCATCACCGGCAGCACACCCGGCATACCCGTACATACGGGGCAGACGTGGGTGTTCGGCGCAGCGCCGAATGCCGTCGAGCAATTACAGAATATTTTGGTGGCGGTGTTCAGTTCGACGTGTACCTCCAGACCGATCACCACTTCGTAGCCGGTGTTCTTGTAGCCAGACATTATTCCGCCTCCTTCAATGTCGGTCTTTTGGTGTGCCAGTCGGTGTGCATCTGGTAGGCGTGCGCCATATTTACCAGCACCGGCTCGCTCAGATCCCGCCCCAATAGCTGCATACCGATGGGCATACCGTCATCAGCAAAGCCGCACGGCAGCGATACCGCCGGAATCCCCACCAGATTGACGGATACGGTATAAATATCCGACAGGTACATCGCCAGCGGGTCGGTCAGGCTATCACCCAGCCTGGGGGCGGTAGTCGGCGCGACGGGGCTGATGATTGCATCGTATTGTGCGAATGCCCGGTTGAAAGCATCGCGGATAAGGGCGCGCACCTTCAGCGCTTTCTGATAATAAGCATCGTAATAGCCGGAGCTCAGCGCAAAAGCACCCAGCATAATGCGCCGCTTCACCTCCAGCCCGAAGCCCTCGCTGCGGGTGGTCAGGTACAGATCCTCCAGATCGCCGAAGCTCTCCGGGTGGTAGCCGTACTTTACGCCGTCATAACGCGAAAGGTTGGAGCTGGCCTCGGCCGAGGCGATGATATAATACGCCGGTACGGCATACTCGATCATCGGCATCTCAAACTCACAAATCTCTGCACCCAGCTCGGCGAATTTGCGGCAGGCCTCCATAATGGCAGCACGGATCTGCGGATCCAGACCCTCGCCCAGATAGTTGACCGGCAGGCCGATTTTCCTGCCGCGCAGGTCATCATGCAGCGAGCCGGAGAAATCAAAAGCCACGTCCCTGGTGGATGTGCTGTCTTTCTCATCATAGCCCGCGATCACCGAAAGCAGCAGCGCGCAATCCTCTACCGTGTGCGCGATAGGCCCGATCTGATCGAGCGACGAACCATACGCCAGCAGACCATAGCGCGATACCGCACCGTAGGTCGGTTTGATACCGCTCAGGCCGCAGTAAGCGCAGGGCTGGCGGATAGAGCCGCCGGTATCCGAGCCCAGAGCCAGCGGTGCTTCATCCGCCGCCACCGCCGCAGCCGAGCCGCCCGAGCTGCCGCCCGGCACTTTATCTGCATCCCACGGGTTTTTGGTCGCCCCGCTGTAAGAAGTCTCCGTCGTACTGCCCATAGCGAACTCGTCCATATTGACCTTGCCCAGAATGACGGCGCCCGCCCGGCGCAGTCTGGTGATCACCGTAGCCTCATACGGCGACATAAAGCCCTGCAAAATACGCGAGCCGGCCGTAGTGGGCATATCAGTCGTCACGATATTATCCTTTACCGCTATCGGCACACCCAGCAGCGGCGCATCACAGCCTGCTGCCCGCAGCCGGTCGGCCTCGGCCGCCTCCTCGGCAGCCCGGGCGTTCAGCGCGGTATAGCAATTATACACGTTGTCATAACGCTCGATCGCCGCCATATACCCGGCGACGCTCTGCACAGAGCTGCTCTCACCGGCAGCGAACTGTTTTTTCAGCTCGGTAGCTGTTATACCCGGCATATTATCCATTCCTCCTCGTATACTTGGTCATCATTCCACAGTTTGCGGAACCTTAAAGCAGCCATCCTCCACAGCGATGGCGTTTTTCAATATCTCGTCACGGTCGGGGCTTTCTGCGACTTTATCCTCGCGGAACACGTTTTCTACCCCCGATACGTGAGTCAAAGGCTCCACGCCCTCGGTATCCAACGAGTTCAGAATGTCCATATACTGCAGTACGCGGGTCAGATCCTGCTGCATCATCACCTTTTCATCCTCGCTCAGGCGCAGCTTGCCCAGCTCTGCCACGTACTCCACCATTTTTCTGTCGATTTCCATTCCATACCTCCGGCGTTATACACGCATCAAACTCAAATGCAGGCCAGCAAAAAATGAGGACAAAAAAACGCACAATAAGGCCAGTCTGTACGGCAGCACCATCCCAGACTAAACCCACATTG
>JAFQHB010000059.1 GCA_017398165.1 Bacillota bacterium | reverse complement strand
GATGGAGCTTTATATGTATTTGAAAAGCATCGAGCTGGCCGGGTTCAAATCCTTTACCGGCCGCACCAAGATAAAGCTGGAGGAGGGCGTCTCCTGCATTGTGGGGCCTAACGGCAGCGGCAAATCCAACATCGCGGATGCGATACGCTGGGTGCTGGGCGAGCAAAGTGCCAGGATATTGCGCGGGCACAGGATGGAGGACGTAATATTCTCCGGCTCGGATAAGCTGAAGCCGCTGGGTATGGCTGAGGTGGTGCTGAATATTGATAATTCCGACGGCAGCCTGCCGGTGGAATTCAGCGAGATATCAGTCTGCCGCCGGGCGTACAGGAACGGTGACAGCGAATACCTGATGAACGGCCGTCAATGCCGCCTGAGCGATATCAAGGAGATGTTTATGGACAGCGGCGTGGGCAACAGCTCGCTGGCGCTGATCGGGCAGGGGCGTATTCAGGAGATCGTCAATATGAAGGCGGAGGAGCGACGCTCCTTGCTGGAGGAAGCGGCGGGCATCGTGAAATACCGCACGCGCAAGAAAACGGCTGAGCGCAAGCTGGCCGATACCGAGCAGAATCTGGCACGGCTGTGGGATATTATCAGCGAGCTGGCGGCACGGCTGGAGCCGTTGGCCGGGCAGAGCCGCCGGGCGGAGGAATACCTGCGCCTGAAGGCTGATGCCGACCGGCAGGAGATCAATCTGCTGCTGCAGGGTTTGAAGGCTGATAAAGAAGCACTGGCCGAGAATACGTCGCTGCTGGGCAGCAAAAGCAGCGAACTGGCGGAGGTCGATACCGAGCGCACTGGGCGCGAAGCCGAGCTGATACAGCTGAAGCTGGCACAGGATACTGCCGAGGAAGAGTTGACGGCGCTGCGGCAGAGCCTCTTTGACCTGCGGACAATGAAGGAGCAGGCCGAGGCGCGGGAAACACTTTTTAATGAGAAGATCAACGCAGCGGGTGCTAATATCGAGCGTCTGCATCAGGAGCTGAACCAACTGCTGAGCCGGGATGATGGCTTCGTGGCAGAGGTCGATCGTCTGGAACAGCAGCGTGAGGTATTGGGCGCCGAACTGGCCGGGCTGGATGAGCAGATCGCAGGTCTGACGGCAGATCTGGCGGTGCGGCGCGAGCTGTTGGAGGAGCTGGCGGCCGAGCAGGAGCAGGCACGGCAGGAGATATTTGATAATGCCAGCCAGCTCACCAATACCAGGAATGAGCACGCTTATCTGATACGCGCGCTGGAGGAAAGCTTCGCGGCGCTGGAGTCGCTGCGGCAGGAGCAGGCGGCGGCGCAGAGTGAAAACAGCGAGATTACACGCCGCATTACCGCCTGCGAGGGCGAGATAAACGAGCTGGCCGGGCGGCGGCAGCAGAATAAAGCGGCGTTGGTCGAACTGGAGGCCGGGCTGAATGAGCTGGAGGCGGAAAATCTGGCGGCGAAAGAGGCCGATGTGGCGCTGCGGATGAAGCTGAACAGCGAACAGTCGCGTCTGAAGGTCTTTGCCGAGATGGCGGAAAACCGCAGTGGATTTTATCCCGGTGTGCGTGCCATCACCCGCGCGGCGGCGCAGGGCACGGTGCCCTCGCAGGGTATACACGGCGTGCTGCTGGACCTGATCGAATCGGATATGGCATACAGTATGGCACTGGAGGCTGCGGCGGGCGCAGCCCTGCAGAATATCGTGGTGTCGGATGACGGTGTGGCGCGGCGCTGTGTGGAATATCTGAAGAAAGAAAAGCTGGGGCGGGCGACTTTCCTGCCGTTAAAATCGCTGCGCTGGCGCGAGAATCGCGAGCTGACCCCGGCATTGGGGCAGCCCGGTGTGATCGGCCGCTGTTCCGACGTTATACGGTGTGCGGATGAGGTGCGCCCGGCGGTGGAGTTTCTCTTTGCCAATACCCTGCTGGTCAATGACCTGCAGGTGGCGACGGGGGTAGCCCGCGCACATAATCAGCAGTTCCGCATCGTGACGCTGGATGGCGATATTATCTCGCCCGGTGGCTCTATCACCGGCGGCAGCCGCCAGAAGAACACCGGTGATCTGCTGCAGAAGAAAAACCAGCTGGCCGGCCTGAAAAACAGCGTGGCCCGGCTGGAGCAGGAATGTGCCGCCGTCCGGCAGCGGGTGGATGCGCTGCAGCACCGCCGTGATGAATTGAGCGGGCAAAGAGACGGGCTGCTGACGCAGGACAGAGAGCTGGAGCTGCAATATCTGGGCCGGGTAAAGGACATCACTTATCTGCGGGACACGCTGGAGGAGAAACAGCGGCGCGGCGCGCAGATCGAGCGGGATATTGCCGAGAGCGGGCGCGAGCAGCAGCGGATGCAGCGGCGCATCGCCGAGCTGGCGGATGAGATCGCCAACTGGGAGGATGTCAACCGGCGCTCTAATGAATTGCTGGTGGATACCAGACAGCGGCTGGAAGCCGAGCAGCAGGCCGCCGAACAGGTGCGCGGCCATTTGGAGCAGCAGCGTCTGCTGGCGGCGGAGAAGCGTCAGACCTGCAACACCCTGCAGAGCGAGGCCGAGCGGCTGCGCTCGGAGAAGAATGACCTTTTCGCCGAGAAAGAGCGCAAAGAGCGTGATATTGCGGCCTGGCAGCAGCAGATGGCGGAGCTGACCGGCGATAAGCAGCAGAACAGGCAGCGTCTGGTGGAATACGCAGCGGCCGCGGCGGATACCGAGGACAGCCTGAACGAGCGTGCAGCCAATGCTGCCGGCCTGAAAAGCGGTGTGGAGGAATGTGAGCAGCGGATAGCTGCCCTGGGTCACACTGCGGCGGTGCTGCAGCAGGAGATACACCGGCTGGAGCTGAAAGGCGCACGCCTGCAGGCCGAGGAGGAAGCCGGTACGCAGAAGCTGGCCGAGAGCTTTGAGCTGACATATGAGGATGCGCTGGAATATCTGGATACCGGCGTGGCCGAGAGCGAGCTGCGGCATAATGTGCGGGAATTGCGTCGGTGTATCGCGGCACTGGGCAGCATCAATCTGGATGCCATCGAGGAGTACAGGCAGGTGCGCGAGCGGCACGAGTTCCTGAGTGCCCAGCGCGGGGATCTGCTGGCGGCGCGGGATCAGCTGCACAAGGTCATCCGCGAGATGGATGGCATTATGGTGCGGCGCTTCCGCGAGACGTTTGATATGGTCAATCAAAACTTCGGGCAGACTTTTAACCGGCTTTTCGGCGGTGGCTCCGGCTCGCTGCTGCTGACTGACCCGGAGGATCTGCTGACGACCGGCGTGGATATGGTGGTGCAGCCGCCGGGCAAGCGTCTGATAAATTACAATTTGCTCTCGGGCGGGGAGAAATCGCTGGTCGGTATTGCGCTGGTGCTGGCGGTCTTTCAGGTGAAGCCCAGCCCGTTCTGTGTGATGGACGAGGTGGACGCGGCACTGGATGAAGCCAACGTCGACCGGCTGGCCGAGTATATCAAGGCGTTCAAGAGCAAAACGCAGTTTGTGATCGTCAGCCATCGTCAGGGCACGATGGAGGCGGCCGACCGTCTGTGGGGCGTGACGATGGAGAAAGACGGCGTATCCAGGATGGTATCCGTAAAGCTGAGTGATAATCTGGAGGAGTTTATCTCCTGATGAAATATATGGAGGTTGGTCTAAATGGGTTTTTTTGAGAAGCTGAAGCGCGGGCTGACCAAAACGCGTGATGAATTCAACAACAAAATGGCGGCGGTGTTCTCTATCGGCCGCAAGATTGACGAGGATTTTTATGAAGAGCTGGAGGAAACACTGATACAGTCTGACGTTGGCGTGCAGACTTCGATCGATCTGGTGGAACGTCTGCGTGAGCGCGAGAAAGCCGAGCGCATCAAGGATGTAGAGACACTGCGGGCGGCGCTGCAGGATGAGATCACCAAAATACTCAAAGGTTCGGCCGAGGGCGAAAACAAAAACCGCTTCCGTCTGAAAGGCGGACGGCTGAATGTCATCCTGGTGGTGGGCGTAAACGGCGCCGGTAAGACCACCACCATCGGCAAAATGGCCAATTATTATAATTATATCGGTCATAAGGTGCTGTTGGCGGCGGCGGATACCTTCCGCGCGGCGGCTATCGAGCAGCTATGCACCTGGGGCGAGCGCGCCGGGGTGGATGTCATCCGTCAGAGCAGCGGGTCTGATCCGGGGGCGGTAGTTTTCGACGCCTGCAAGGCGGCAGTGGCACGCGGCAGCAACATCCTGATCGTGGATACCGCCGGCCGGCTGCAGAACAAGACCAACCTGATGGAGGAGCTGCGAAAAATCAACCGCATTATCGAGCGTGAGGTGCCGCAGGCTCACGTAGAGGTGCTGCTGGTGCTGGATGCCGGTACCGGGCAGAACGCCATCAGTCAGGCCAAGCTCTTTGGCGAGGTAGTGCCGCTGACCGGTATCATCCTGACCAAGCTGGACGGCACGGCCAAGGGCGGTGTGGTGATCGGTATTACCAATGAGCTGGATCTGCCGGTGAAGATGATCGGCGTCGGCGAGGGCATCGACGATCTGCGCGAGTTCGTAGCTGAGGATTTCGCGGCGGCGCTTTTTGATAAGCCGCAGGAGGATATGGCAGGAGACGGTACAGAAGATATCGCAAATGGGAGCGAGGCGGAGTAATATGCTGGGTATCATCGCAGGAACGGGCTTTTATGATTGGGCGGCGCTGGAGAATCAGCGCGAGCAGATTATCAGCACACCCTACGGCGAGGCGACAGTCTTTTTGGCGGAGGTACGGGCAGGAGATGAGATGAAGCCGGTGGTGTTTTTGCCGCGGCACGCCCGCAATCATACCATCCCGCCGCATATGATAAATTACCGTGCCAATATCCGGGCGCTGCATTCGCTGGGGGTAGACCGCATCGTGGCGGTGAACGCCGTGGGTTCGCTGCTGCGTGACGTACCGCCGGGCAGTATAGTGCTGGTGGATGATTTTCTGGATTTCACCTCCGGCCGGGAGCATACTTTTTTTACCGGCGGCGAGGCCGGGCTGGTGCATACCGATATGACGGATTGCTATGCCGCCGCCTGGCAGCAGGTCATTCGCGGTGCGGCTGCGGCGGCAGGGGTGCCGATCGTGGATGGCGGCGTGTACGTCTGTGTGCAGGGGCCGCGCTTTGAGACACGGGCTGAGATCAGATTTTATGCTATGGCGGGCGGCACGGTGACCGGTATGACCGGTGTGCCGGAGGTTACTCTGGCTAATGAGCTGGGTATCGAGTATGGCTCTCTGGCGATGGTGACCAATTTTGCCTGTGGTCTGGCGGATAAGGTATCGGATGATGAGGTGCGTGAAGTAATGTCGGCCAATACCGGGCGGCTGGAGAAAATATTGCTGGAGGTCGTCCGCGCTTATTGAGCACGGGCGCTGCGGTGGGGCGGCAGATCAGTGGTGTATCCGGTATCTGCCGCTTTTATCTGTATCAGTGAAATGATATGTAAAGCCTTTCGAAAATGTAAGACTGATTGATAAGACAGTTTGTTGGAGCCGTCATTTACGGCATTGATAAAAATCTATGTGAAGAGTAAATTTTCAGATAAATCGGCAGAACAAATTTTTGTGATGGTTGGGTAAGCAGGGTAAAATTTTATTGTGACTGTGAGGGAGGAATCAGGATGACTGTGTATGAGAATATTACCGAGCTGATCGGTGGGACGCCTGTTATGCGGCTGGGGAATTATGCCGCGGCGGAGGGGCTGGCGGCCAATATTTTGGCCAAGCTGGAGAATATGAACCCGGCGGGCTCGGCCAAGGATCGTGTGGCGGCGGAGATGATCGCCCGGGCTGAGGCGGCGGGGGAATTGCTGCCCGGGGCGACCATCATCGAGCCGACATCGGGTAATACCGGCATCGGGCTGGCATCCGTCGGTACGGCCAAAGGATATAAGGTGGTGCTGACGATGCCTGATACTATGAGTATCGAGCGGCGCAATCTGGTGCAGGCGTTTGGCGCGCAGGTGGTGCTGACCGAAGGCGCACGCGGTATGCAGGGCGCCATTGATAAGGCGGAGGAGCTGTGCCGCCAGACACCGGGGGCTGTCATCCTGGGTCAGTTTGTGAATCCGGCCAACCCGGCGGCGCATTATAAGACCACCGGCCCGGAGATCTGGCGGGATACCGATGGGCAGATCGACGTGCTGGTGGCGACAGTCGGTACCGGCGGCACTCTCAGCGGCAGCGGCAGATACCTGAAGGAGCAGAATCCGGATATCAGGGTAATCGCTGTCGAGCCGCAGGCTTCGGCTGTGCTATCCGGGGGGCAGGCCGGTCTGCACAAAATACAGGGTATCGGGGCGGGCTTTGTGCCGGATACTCTGGATACCACCGTGTATGATGAGGTGATCGCCGTGCCGGACGAGGCGGCAATGCAGACCGCCAACCGCATCGCCAAAACGGAGGGGCTGCTGGTGGGTATATCCAGCGGGGCGGCTGTGTGGGCAGCAGCCCGGGTGGCAGCGCGCGAGGAAATGCACGGCAGGAATATCGTCGTCATCCTGCCCGATACCGGCGAGAGATACCTCTCTACCGGGATATATTCCGAGGATTGAGCAGCCAAAATATATAATCAGACAGAGCAGACGGGAGTGTGAAAAACTCTCGTCTGCTTTTTCGTGTTTTTACGACAAAAATGGCGGTAAAGAGACATTCTTAGTGGTTTTTCACCGCAGGAAAATATTGGCGGACGGGCGAAACCTTATGGCAGTGAAAACGTGATAATAAAATTGCTGTGCAGAAGCCAAGGACAGCTTGACTGGGGGAGGCGGATCTATGAGCTTTGGCTTTCAGGTAAAGAATAATACGGTGGTGGCGGCCATCAGCGGAGAGGTGGATATGAATATCGCCGGGCTGTGGCGCGAGGCTCTGGAGCGGCAGCTTGATCAGAGTGTGGCACGCAACCTTACTTTTGATTTCAGCCGGGTCAGCTTTATTGACAGCTCCGGCCTGGGCGTGGTATTGGGGCGGTACAAGCGTGTGATAAGCCGCGGCGGACGGGTGCGGATAATCGGGGCGAACCCGCAGGTCTACCGGATATTGCAGATGTCCGGTTTTGGCAATCTGATGGATATCGAGCAGGCATATGCTGCCGGAATAGCTGGAGGAGAATTGCGATGAGTGACAATAACGTAGCTGTCCGGGCGGTGCAGCCGGAAGAAGAGCGCGCAGCGGCCTTTGGGGGATTGCTGAACGAGGTCAGCCTGGATTTTGCCGCGAGGGGCGAGAATGTGGCTCTGGCACGTTCTTTGGTGGCAGCGCTGGTGGCGAATTGCCGCGAGCCTGTCTGGGATATCACGGTATCGATGCTGGAGGAAATAAAGGTAGCGGTATCCGAGGCGGTATCCAATGCCATCATTCACGGCTATGCCAATGCGGCGAAACAAAACGTGCGGATGCACCTGTGGCAGTATAAATACGCCTTCGTTATCTGCATTATCGACGAAGGCGTGGGGATAGCTGATGTGAAGTGCGCTATGGAGCCGGATTTTACCACCGGGGCAGAGCATCTGGGGCTGGGTTTTGCTTTTATGAATTCATTTATGGATGAAGTGCTGGTGGATTCGGCCCCGGGGCGCGGCACCAGGGTGACGTTGATAAAACGGCTGGCCGAGCCGCTGCGTAAGGTATAAACGATGCCGGACAGCGAGAACCGGCAGCCGGATATATGGGAGCAGGTGCGCTGCGGTGATTCTGCTGCCCGTGATCAGGTGGTAATGGATAATATGCAGTTGGTTTTCTGGGTGGCGCGGCGCTTTATGGGGCGCGGGCCGGAGTGGGAGGATCTCTGCCAGATCGGCGCTATCGGGTTGCTGAAAGCGGTGACGAACTTTCGGCCGGAGTATAACAATCAGTTTTCTACTTATGCCGTACCGATGATAATGGGCGAAATCAGACGGGCG
>JAFQHB010000058.1 GCA_017398165.1 Bacillota bacterium | reverse complement strand
TAATGGTGTCACGGGGCGTAGCTCAGTTTGGCTAGAGCGCTACCTTGGGGTGGTAGAGGCCGCACGTTCAAGTCGTGTCGCTCCGACCATAGAAAACCGTCGTTATAATAGCGGCGGTTTTTTGTTTTGTATAACGCTTTTTGGTCCTTATATGGGGCAGAGGAGCGTTTTTTTTGTTGCCGGGATTTGGCAGGAAGTGCCGGGAACCTGTCGAATATAGGCCTTTGAGGGCCGATACGAGAACGGGCCCGGGAGAGGAATGTGATAGTTATGAAGAAATTTGCACGGGTACTGGCACTGTCGCTGCTTTTGGGTACGCTGGGCGCTGGGCAGTCGCTGGCGGCAGACGGTATGGCGATCTATGTCAATGACCGCTATTTACCGCTGGATACTATGCCGTACGTCAGCGATGGTACGACATTCGTGCCGCTGAGAACGGTAAGCAGTGCGCTGGGTGCGGATGTAAGCTGGGCGGACGGGCAGGCCAATATCAGCCTGGGCGGGCAGGATATAGTGCTGCGGCCGAATGATAAAAATGCCGTGATAAACGGCACTGCGGTGGATTTGACCACCGCGCCGGTGCTGCAGAACGGGCGGATACTGGTGCCGCTGCGTTTTGTGAGTGAACGGCTGGGGGCGGATGTGGCCTATGCCGATCATATTATTGATATCACCGGGGCGGATGATGCGGCGCTGCCGGTTTTTGGTAACGATGCGTACAGCAGCTGCGTTTATGATGGTAAGTTTGTTTATCTGATCAGGGGCGGTTATCTGGATTCGTACGGTTATATAGAGCAGAATACCACAATATGCCGCATTGACCCGGCAACAGGTGAGAGTGTGACTCTGCTGGAGGGCGGGCGCTATTATTCGCTGAATCTGGCGGGGGATGCGCTGTATTTTACAGATAACGGCAAACTGACGCGATATGATCTGGGCAGCGGGGAAAGCAGCGTGATAATCGAGGGCGTGTGGAATCCCTGCGTGCAGGGTGATTATATTTACTGGCTCAAAACGCCTGAATGGTGGTCGTCTTATCTGTGGCGGATGCCGCTGGCTGGCGGTGAGGCCGAGCAGATAGTCGACAATGTCTTTGCATATTGGCCGGCAGGGGACAGTCTGTTTTACAGCGATGCAGACGGTAATAATGACGCGGGTAGTCTTTTCAGGTGTGATATTGATGGCCGTAATGTGCAGGAGTTGGGGAGTAATTTCAGTATGAATTCCCTGAAAAATCTCTTCACCTGTGAAAACGGTGCCTTTTATGGGGTCAAACGGGCAGTTAATTATGAGGAGCTGCATCGTTTTGATATTGCCGCTAAGGATTGGAGTATGCTGTTGGAGCTGCCTGCGCGCAGCTTCTTTGGTGATATTAAGGTGCGGGGAGATATTATTTATTACACTACCGATGATCTGGTGCAGTATCGCGGGGATAATCCGTTGCATTTAGCCAATGTCTCCGGGCCGCTGTATCGTTTCGATTCTGACGGTGAGGTGCAGCAGCTCACGGATTGCAAGACCGGTGATTTTTACGTTTTCCGGGACGTGTTGGTTTATCAAAATCTGGAGAGCGGCGAGTGGTGCTGTGAGCGGCTGGCGGATTGAGTTCTTTTCTGCCCTTTTCCTGAACAAAAATCGGTCTGTCATTCACGGCAGGCCGATTTTATTATGGTTTGGCTGCCAGTGCCGTTGATTTTTTCACCCGCCGCATCAGGGTGTGTGCAGGAGGGCATCTGTGCTGCATATGCGGGGCAGATAGGCCTTAGGGTAAAGAACCGCTGTGCGTGTTTGGCGGAAGAATAGATTGTATTTATTGGAAGATTGTGGTATAATGTATACAATTAGTGCGAAATGTCGGATATGGCACAGTCTGTCGTGCGGCGGATAGGCGGGCGATACATATTGTGCCCTGCGGCAGCACAAAGTAAGTGGGCGGAACAGCCTGAGATATGCCGTGAAGATATTGGTCGGGAAAATATTCCCGAGAATACTTCAGTATAAAATATCGGCTGAATAAAACGAAATAAATAATACTAAGATGAAAAGAGGGATTGCTATGGCCGAAACATTGAAACAAATACTGCCGGAGGATGATATCCTGAATTATCGTGTGGATATGCTTTTACAGCAGGAGGGGATCCAGCGGGATAATAATTTGGATTATACCTGCGGTATTTTTGATGAGGCCGGCAATCTGATTGCTACCGGCAGCTGCTTCAGCAACACGCTGCGCTGTCTGGCGGTGGCCGGGGAACATCGGCATAAGGGCTTGATGAAGCGTATCGTCGCCCATCTGACCGAGGTGCAGAAAGAGCGCGGTAATGAGCATCTTTTTATGTACACCAAGGTAACATCAGCCCCGTATATGAAGTCTTTTTATGAGATCGCCCGGGTGGGCAACGAGCTGGTTTTTATGGAAAATCTGCCGGATGGTTTTGCCAATTATTGTACTGATCTGGCCAAAACGTACCGCGAGGGCGAGCGTATCGCCGGTATCGTGATGAATGCCAATCCTTTCACCAACGGCCACCTGCATCTGGTGGAGAAAGCGGCAAGCGAGAATGATGTGCTGCATCTTTTCATCCTTTCCGAGGAAGCAGGCCCGATACCCTTTGCGGTGCGGCGGCGTCTGGTGCATGCGGGCGTGGCGCATCTGCCGAACGTCATCTGCCACGATTCCGGCCCGTATATCGTCAGCTCGGCGACTTTTCCCAGTTATTTCCTGAAGGACGGGGATCTGGTGATCCGTACTCAGGCGGCGCTGGATCTGCGGGTGTTTGGCAAGATCGCACAGACGCTGGGCATCAAACGGCGTTATGTGGGGCAAGAGCTGACCAGCCACGTGACCAGGCTTTACAACCAGGTGATGCTGGAGGAGCTGCCTAAAATGGGTATGGAGTGCATTGAGATCCCCCGTCTGGAATCCGATGACCGCATTATCAGCGCCAGCACCGTGCGTCAGGCTATTCACGATGACAAGCTGGATACCATCCGTGAAATGCTGCCGCCCAGCACTTATGAGTTCTTTACCAGTGAGGAAAGCGAGCCGATACGGGCTGCTATCAAGGCTGAGGAGAACGTAATTCATTACTAAAATTTTCTGATTAAATAATTTGTGCCGCCTTTCTGCCCTTATTGGGGTGGAAAGGCGGTATTTTTTTGTCTGCACTGCGCCTGCTGTGTCTGGCTGCTGATCGCCAGGTCGATCGGATGTTACGGCAGTGATTTTTGTGCCCTGTTATGGCAGGATATGGGGGACGGATATTGAAATATAGCTGATAAACAGAGAAGCTGTATGGTGGCAGCTTCGGAGAGGATGTGGTAGTTGTGAAGAAATTTGGCAAGGTGCTGGCGCTGACGCTGCTGATCAGTGCGGTGGGCGCCGGGCAGGCATTGGCGATGGACGGTACTGCCATCTATGTGAACGATCAGTATCTGAGGCTCGATACTATGCCCTACGTCAGCGAGGGTACGACATTCGTGCCGCTGAGGACGGTGAGCAGTGCGCTGGGTGCGGATGTAAGCTGGGCGGACGGACAGGCCCATATCAGCCTGGGCGGGCAGGATATAGTGCTGCGGCCGAATGATAAAACAGCCGTGGTGAACGGCGCTGCGGTGGGGCTCTCGGTTGCGCCGGTGGTGCAGGATGGGCGGATACTGGTGCCGCTGCGTTTCGTGAGTGAGCGGCTGGGTGCGGGCGTTGATTATGCCGACCATATTATCGATATCACCCCGGCGGCGGGCAGCGTGATGCCGGATATCCCGTCGGTTTATGCGAATGGTACGTGGCAATATGCTGATGATTCGGCGGAGTATATTTATCTCTCGGCTTGGGATGGTGTGGAGCGCATTAACAAGGCGACGCTGGAGCGCGAGGTGCTGGCGATACCAACGGATACCGGGGAGCTGGATATTCGCGGCTTTAGTGTAGTGGGGGATAAGCTGTATTTCAGTGGTGATTATGGGCAGAGCGACCGCCGCAGCGTATTGACGGTTTTTGATACATTGACCGGCACGAGCGAATATTTTGATGACGGTGTTTTCCGCTGTCAGGTATATCGTGATTGGGTATATTATCTGGACACGCAGCTGTATAATGGTACTTTGTACCGGGTGGCGCTGGTGGACGGCAAGGCGTCCGGTGAGCCGCAGCAGGTAGCTAAGGATGTATCAGAATTTTGGTTTGTGGGGGATAGCCTGTATTGGTCGAGCTGGGGTATTAAGGCATTTCGTATGGATTTGGACGGCCAGAATCCGGAAAGGCAAACCAAAGTTACCGGAGCAGACTGGTATGATGCCGGATACTATTATACTACGGGAAACGGTGCGACACATTCGACTATTTATCGCTATAAGGCCGGTGCGTCGGAGCCGGAGGTAGTTTATTCCTGGGGCAGGAGCAGCGTTAAGGATCTGCAGGTATTTGGTGATAAGGTTTATTTCTCCAGCTGGATGTCGGCGGATGACGGCCGGGGACATTGGGCGCAATACTCCGGGCCGCTGTACTGCGTGGATTTGGACGGTGAGAATTTGCGGCAGCTAACGGATGGCAAGGTTTTAGATTACTTCGTGTTCGGAGATATTCTGCTTTATGAGAACCAGAACAGTGAATGGTGCGTAAAGCGGCTGGATGACTAAAATGTTAGGGCGGGAGGCTGCGGCCTCCTGCTTTTTCGTTGGGGGCTGGGCGTTGTGCGGGCGGCGGATTTATGGTATAATAATATGATTATAAATGTAAAGACTTAAAAAAAGCTTTGCCCCGCGAGGAGGATAAACAATGACTATTATACAGTGGTATCCCGGCCATATGGCCAAGGCCAAACGCCAGATGCAGGAGGATATGCGTATCGTCGATATGTCGCTGGTAGTGCTGGATGCGCGCATTCCGGCATCGAGCTATAATCCCGATTTTGAGTGGATACTGGCCAAAAAACCGGTGATAATGGTGCTGAACAAGCGTGATCTGGCCGATGAACGGCAGACGGCGCAGTGGCTGGCGGAGTTTCGGCGCCGCGGGCTGGGTGCGGTGGCACTGAATGCCCAGCAGGCAAAGGGGCGGCAGGAGCTGATGCAGCAGATAATGCTGACTGCCGAGCCGCTTTTTCAGGAATTGGAGGCCAGAGGGCGCAGACGGCGGCCGGTGCGTGTGATGGTGGCAGGCTCGCCCAATACCGGCAAGAGTACGCTGATCAACACGCTGATCGCCAAATCCGCCAGCAAGACCGGCAACAAGCCCGGTGTTACCCGCGGCAAGCAGTGGGTGCGCGTGGGTGACTGGGTAGAGCTGCTGGATACTCCCGGTGTGCTGTGGCCCAAGTTTGAGCAGCACAGTGTGGCTTTTCGTCTGGCGGCGACGGGTGCTATCAGCCCGACTGTCTATGACAATTATCAGGTGTCGCTGGAGCTGATAGACTGGCTGGTGAATAACGCCTGCCCGCAGCTTTGTGAGCGTTACAAACTGGATGCCGCAGCACTCGTGGGGCTTTCGCCGGAGGAAGTACTGCATCTGATCGGCCGTTCGCGCGGTTTGCTGTCGGCGGGTGGTCTGGTGCGAGAGGACGAAACGGCACGGCTGCTGCTGGCGGAATTCCGCAACGGCAGGATCGGGCGGTTTACGCTGGACAAGCTGCTGTAAGCCGATTGTCAATGATTTGAGGGTGAGGATATGAAGGTATCGGAGCTGCCGCGGGAGCTTTTATTGATGCACGGCTGCGGCAACGACGCGGTTTTTGACGTCAATCCGGAGGAGGCAGAGCGATTGCACAGCCTTTCGGAATATGAAATAAAGCTGTGGCAAAGCGGCATCGGTCTGGTAGCCGGTGTGGACGAGGTTGGCCGCGGGCCTATCGCCGGGCCGGTGGTGGCTGCGGCGGTGATACTGCCGCCGGGGTGTCTACTGCCGGGGGTCAATGATTCCAAAAAGCTGTCGGCCAGGAAACGCTATGCGCTGGAGCCGCTGATCAAACAGGCGGCGGTGGCGTGGGCTGTGGGTGCTGTCGGCGTGTATGATATTGACCGCTACAACATACTGCAGGCTACCAAAATGGCGATGCGAAAAGCACTGCGCCTGCTGCCGGTGGCGGCGGAGCATTTGCTGATCGATGCGGTGCGTCTGGATGGCTGTGATCTGCCGCAGACCCCGATCATCAAGGGCGACGCCAAGAGCATCAGCATCGGTGCGGCCAGCATATTGGCGAAATG
>JAFQHB010000057.1 GCA_017398165.1 Bacillota bacterium | reverse complement strand
TGAACTCGCCGCCGATGATCTTGCGCTTGGTCTCGGGCTCCTCCACACCGGCCAGCAGATCCAGGAAGCGGTCGGTCGCATCAACATAGATCAGGTTGGCATCCAGCTGATTGCGGAATACCTCGATGACCTGCTCGCTCTCGCCTTTACGCATCAGACCGTGGTTGACGTGTACACATACCAGCTGTTTGCCGATAGCCTTGATCAGCAGGGCTGCCACGACAGAGCTATCCACGCCGCCGGAAAGTGCCAGCAGTACCTTTTTATCGCCGACCTGCTCGCGTACGGCGGCTACCTGCTCGGCGATGAATTTCTCGGCCAGCTCAGGAGTAGTGATGCGCTCCATAGTCTCGGGACGCAAATTACAATTCATAAAAATTCCTCCATTCAAATAGGTCAAAAATATATAAATGTAACTGTTTAACGTTTATTTAGGACATCAGCCGCGCAGGCTGGCGCCGATGAACGAAGCAAAGAGCGGGTGCGGCTTGTTGGGACGGCTCTTGAATTCGGGATGGAACTGACAGGCCACGTACCACGGATGCTCGGGGATCTCGATCATCTCGATCACGCTGTCATCCGGTGCGCTGCCGCACAATACCAGACCGTGCGCCCGGTATTCGTCGAGATATTCGTTGTTGACCTCATAGCGGTGGCGATGCCGCTCGTGTATCAGTGCTTCCTTATAGATAGCACGGGCGCGCGAGCCTTCCAGCAGCTTGCAGGGGTAAGAGCCCAGACGCAGCGTGCCGCCGAGATTCAGCTCCTCGCGCTGGCCGGGCAGGTAATCAATAACGGGGTGCGTCGTCTCGACAAACTCGGTGGAATGTGCATCCTCCCAGCCCACTACGTGACGTGCGAACTCGATCAGTGCGATCTGCATACCCAGACAGATACCGAAATACGGTTTGCCGTTCTCCCGCGCATACTGCGCCGCCTGAATTTTGCCTTCGACGCCGCGGTTGCCGAAGCCGCCGGGTACCAGAATACCATCCACATCGCCCAGCACCGTCTGCACGGTCTCCGGCGTGACGTCCTCAGAGTCGACCCATTTGATGTTGACCTCGACCTGATTGGCGAAGCCGCCGTGCTTCAGCGCCTCGACAACACTCAGGTAAGCATCGTGCAGCGCAACGTATTTACCCACCAGTGCGATGCGGACTTTCTGCTTCAGGTTGCGGCTGGTCTCCACCATCGCGTGCCAATCAGAGAGATCAGGCACGGCAGCGCAATCCAGCTTCAAACGGTCAACGATGATGCGGCACAGGTTTTCCTGCTCCAGCGCCAGCGGGATAGCATACAGGCTGTCCAGATCACGGTTTTCGATGACCATACCGACAGGCACGTTGCAAAGCTGAGAAATCTTCTGGCGTGCCGAATACGGCAGCGGCACCTCGGTACGGCAAACGATAACGTCGGCCTGGATGCCCTGACTCAACAGCTCGCGGATGCTGTGCTGGGTGGGCTTGGTCTTGATCTCGCAGGATTTGGCGAGATACGGTACCAGTGTCACGTGGACGTAAACGCAATTCTCGCGCCCAACGTCGCTGCCGAACTGACGGATAGCCTCGATGAAAGGCAGCGATTCGATATCGCCCACCGTGCCGCCGACCTCGATAATAGCTACGTCGGCATTGGCAGTTTCGACATTCAAACGGATGTTTTCTTTGATCTTATTGGTAATGTGCGGGATCATCTGGACAGTACCGCCCTCGTAATCACCGCTGCGTTCAGCCTTCAGTACACTGTCAAAAACGCGGCCGGAGGTGACGTTAGAGTAGCGGTTCAGACTCTCGTCGATAAATCTCTCGTAATGACCCAGATCGAGGTCAGTCTCGGCGCCGTCATCAGTGACGAAAACCTCGCCGTGCTGATAAGGGCTCATCGTACCCGGGTCGATATTCAGATAAGGATCCAGCTTTTGCATAGTCACACGCACGCCGCGGGCTTTCAGCAAACGCCCGATGGATGCGGCGGTGATGCCCTTGCCCAGGCCGGATACCACACCGCCCGTCACAAAAACATACTTGGTCGGCATATAAATTCCCTCACTTTATCAGTATAGGTGGATTTGGTGCTGCTTGGGTGATGCCGCGCATCAGGCGCAGCAACAAACAAACCGAAGCGCATAATATGCAACAAACACTTCAGTTTATAACATAATAATTTTAGCTGTTTTTCTACAAAATAGCAAGGGGGCACACATAAAAAGTTTGTCTGCCGCTGCAATAAAAATTTCACCATCTTCAAAGCAAAAAAATGATGATCCGCCAGCCGAGGCTCGCAGACCATCAATCTTTCTTGTGCATATTTTTCCTTTTCTCACTCTCACGGTTTTGCCTGTACCGAACTTGTAATTAGTTCTCTGGTATCATAACCACCATTTTCTGCATAGAAATATACTTTCGCTCTGTAATAATAGCCGCCAACAGCACTTGTATAGGTAACGTTAGAATTTGTTACCACAGCATCCTCACGCATCATATTCGAGTAATCCAAATAGCTATATGTTTTAATCGCACTCCACTCATCAGTCAGACTGGCTTTTTCCTGCAAAATAATCGTCTTAACACCAACCATATCAATAGTCTCAGTTGCAGTAATACTAAAACTAACCTTTACAGTATTATCAGAAGGAGATGTAATACCTGCTTCATACGAAGTAATGTATTGACTGGCTTGTATTGCCGCCGTTGCAATTGTAGCAGCAGACATCACCACCAAAAATACAGCAACCAACAACCAACTGGCTCTCTTCACCTCATCACTCCTCACGAATCGAATCAATCATTTTTTCAGCTTCTTCTTGGGTAAATTGCCCGCTGATACAACATTCAATATTGCCATTCTGCCAAATAATCTCTCGATTATGCAAATTAGTTATACAATAATACTCTACTCCATCTGCAGAATATATAACTACATCTTGTGCATCTCTTTCACAAACGTACACCTTTGAATCATCAAATCTATATTTTATATCAATCAAAATAGATTTGACATAAGTCTCTATATGTTTTTCATACAAGGCAATAAATTGATTACACGACTCATCCTCAAATATGTCTATACCAACATACTTATACCCATTAGGTAATTTCTGCGGGATGATGTCACCGGATATACCATATTCATCCAGCGCTTGCTGCAACTCTACTGTCGTACCGCTACCGGATGTAAACCAGAATACATCCTCACTCCACTCGCCAATAGCACGCCACGGGTCATAACCCAGAGCATTGGCAGTAAAAGTGCCGCCGAATACCAACATCAGCACGATTGCAGCCACGCGGGCGGTATGCCGCAGCCAAAAGATGCGCGCCTTACGCGATGCTGCTCTATCAGCCGCAGACGGCACAGCCGGGATAGCAGCCATATCGCCATAGCCAATATCATACAGCGCCTCCGGGTCTTCTTTCATCGGGTAATACTTCTCCAGGAAGTCCTCTCTGGCAGCCTCAATATCAGTATCAGGAGCACCGGCAGCCTTGCGGCGCTCTGACAGCAGTTGGGAAATATAGATTATTGTATCAATGTCAGCCTGTTCGGCATCCGCGGCATCTACGTCAGCCTTCAAGAAAGCCTCCAGGGCTTCTGTACTTACATTGTCGAATTTTGTAAATTTTTGATGCCCATTCTTTTCGACTTTCGACACTCCTACTACCCCCCTTTACTATATATATGTCCGCACAAGTCCATTTGGTAACGCTTATTTTACAACTTTTTTCATTTTCCGGCAATTTTTTTTTCGGGCGACCCTTTTTGTCAGCAATATCCGCACCCCACAGCAGCAAATATCACCTGCCAAGCGTGGCAGAGCTCCAAAAAAAAACAACCTACTTGTGCCGTCGGTCTTTCTCATTCATCCTGCTTATAATACGTTTCCGCGCCCGGTGAAGCTTCTGCTTCACCGCCGACAAACTAATGCCCAATTCCTCCGACATCTCCGCCATCGAACGCTGCTCAAAAGCTATCTTCTTGAACAGCTCAAAATCCTCATCCCCCGCCAGATCATTATACAGCGTATCCACATTCAGCTCCCAGACATTCTTATCCGGCTGAATCTCCAATATTTCCGCATCGGCATAAATGATGACCCGATTCATACGCATAATACCGCGGCGCATATTCCGTATCGTATAGCGCAATACCGTGAACAACCAGCCCTGCCGATTAACGCGGTCCATCACATCCCCGGCATTCGCACACGCCACACGAAAAGTCTCCTGCACTGCTTCTTCCGCCTGGGATACAT
>JAFQHB010000056.1 GCA_017398165.1 Bacillota bacterium | reverse complement strand
TATTGACGCAATCAGCGGCTTAATTATAATGCGAGGGAAGTGTTGACCTTGGCGAGGACGATAAACGATGCAATCTGTGGAGTGTCCGCTGACTTGTTGGCGCTGCTGCGGCGATCGGGTATGCGGATAGCCTTTGCGGAATCGTGTACCGGCGGTCTGCTGGCATCAGCACTGACGCATCATCCCGGGGCGTCGGAAGCTCTGGAGATGAGCTTCGTGACCTATTGCGACCGTGCCAAGAATGACATCCTGGGTGTGCCGCAGCAGGTACTGGATGCCTATACTGCGGTATCGGCACATACGGCGGCTGCGATGGCCGAGGGTGCGATGGTGCGCTCCGGCGCGGATATTGCTGTCTCCGTCACCGGGCTGGCGGGGCCGGGCGGCGGTACTGCAGGGCGGCCGGTGGGGCTGGTGTATATCGGTATCGCCGGGCTGGGGGCTCTGGCGGCTTATCGCTGCTGCTTCCCGGGGGATAGGGCGGCAGTGCGCGCGCAGGCGGCATTAAAGGCATTGCAGCTGGCCCGGCAGCGGATAATGAGCAGTAAGGATGCTGCAGATCCTGCAATAGATTTGTGACTCGTAAAATGGTGATATGTAAGGACGTGACGATTTGAGGAAATTTGCTGATAAACCGTTCAGGTTATTATTGACGGCGGTTGTTTGCGGGATGCTGCTGGTATGTGCCGGCTGCGGCAGTGATGACGCCGTGGTTTCGATTTATGATGGTGAGACGCTGGCCTATGATCACCCGCAAAACGGCGCTTCTCTGACGCTGCCGGCGGATTGGGAAAAGCTTTCGGAGACGGATGAGGCGGTAGTCTTTGCCGATGCGGATGATACGATATCGCTGACGCTGAGCCGCGAGTTGGGCGGTTACAGCTATTACTCCACCGATGGGCTGCTGGATATGGCGGCCGATGTGGCTGCTGCTGTACTGCAGGAGCCGGAGATGCTGGCGGAGGCGGAGCTGCGGCATCCTGATGATGCGGTCCTCTACAGTGCTGCCGGGCGTTTGGCAGGTGCGGCGGAGGACGCGCCGAATGCGATCTGCGAGGCTGTGGTGATCAGCCCTCTTTCGGCGGTGCGGTATCATCTGGTGGTGGTATCGGAGGTAGATCAATATGCCGAGAGTGCGTCGATGCTGCGCGAGATATATGCCAGCTTTCATCTGAACAAGACTGAGGATGAGATATATGAGCCGCTGCACACAACTGCGGCAGAGTAAGAGCTTATCAGGCCGTTCCTTCTGTTAGCGGGAGGGACGGTTTTTGTTTGCCGCAGTGCTGAAAAATGGATTGGCCGCATATTGGTGTATAAATGACGGCGGGGAGTGGGCGTCGTGATAAACATTATCTGGTTGCTGATGCTGGTCTGTGCGATGGCGGCGGCTATCCGGCAGGGAGATATCGGGCTTTTTACCGACGGTGTGCTGCGTGGGGCATCGCAGGCGGTTGAGCTGGCTTTCTCTTTGGTAGGGGTGATGATGCTGTGGATGGGGCTGCTGGCGTTATTGGAGCAAAGCGGTCTGCTGCGCCGACTGGCAGGGCTGCTGTCGCCGCTTTTAGGGCGGCTCTTCCCGGAATTGCCGCCGGGCAGTCCGGCCTTGCAGTGTATCGCACTGAATTTTTGTGCCAATCTGCTGGGCCTGGGTAATGCCGCTACGCCTTTTGGCCTGAAAGCTATGGGAGAGCTGCAAAAGCTGAATCCCCGGCCGGATACCGCCAGTAACAGTATGATAACGCTGCTGCTGCTCAATACTTCGGCTGTTACGCTGCTGCCGACTACTATCATCGCGCTGCGCAGTGCGGCAGGTGCGGCTGACCCGGCAGATATAGTGCCGTGCTGTGTGCTGGCTTCATTGGGCGGTATGCTGGTGGGGCTGATAGTCCACGCTGTGATACGGCGCTGCTGAGCAGGAGGTGAGCTGTGGGTATGGCATTGGCTGATTGGGCGATACCGCTGGTGCTGGTGTTGGTACCGCTGTATGCTATGCTGCACCGGGTAGAGGTCTACAGTGTGTTTTGCCGGGGTGCGGCGGAGGGGCTGCAGGTGCTGCTGCAGATATTGCCGGGGCTGCTGGGGATGCTGATGGCGGTGGAGGCATTGCGCTGCAGCGGGGCGATGGATATGCTGGCGGCGTGGCTGGGGCCGCTACTGGAGGATCTGGGCATCCCGGCGGAGGTACTGCCGCTGGCGCTGATACGGTCATTCTCCGGTAGTGGGGCATTAGGCTATACGGCTGGGCTGATCGGGGAATTTGGAGCGGATTCATTCATCGGGCGGCTGGCAGCGGTGATGCAGGGCAGTACTGATACTACGTTTTATGTTTTGGCGGTATATTTCGGCTCGGTGGGGGTGGTGCGTTATCGGCACGCTGTGGCAGCCGGGCTGCTGGCTGATTTGGCAGCGTTTTTGTGCGCTTTCTGGCTGACGGTACTGGTATGGGGATGAGTGGACGAAATCTGGTGTATTTGGCTTGCGGGGTATGGTTTTTTCTGCTATAATGTTGATTAGATATATAGATAGTTATATGTAAGTAAGAGCCGATAAAAAATGAGAAAAAGCGATTTTGATAATATCATAAAAAGCAATTTGATTGCTTATATTGGTATAGATAATTTCGGTTATACTGTGTCGAAAACCGGAAAGACATATAGTGACTATTATAACAATTTGGTTTTTGCACGGTTTATTGAAGAAATGAATTCGGATCGCTATCGAGATGCTTTTCGGGCATATAATGCCGGTAAAGGTAGTGAATTAAACGAAAATAGGGGACGATATGGGAAAATGCCCCCTAAAATGGCAAGTGTAGCATCTTCGTCTCGTTTTTGCTATCTGGCTCTGCGGGATGGTGCAAGAGCACTTGGTGGAAGTGGGCAGGTTAAATTTGAATATGCGTGTGCGATACCCGGAATGTCCGGGATACCTCCACAGCTCGATGCATACATTTCGGTTGAGAATATTTATGTAGAGGCTAAATGTCACGAAATATTTGATTCACATCGTATAGTTTTGAAAGAAAAATATTGGGATTACATTTATGGAGTCGATAACAAATTTGGCTTTCCTGTTTTAGAAAGACTCTCGGGTAGTGAATTCGAAATTCCTCTTGTGGTATTTGGGATAAAGAAGTACCGATCGATGTTTGATATCAAGCAGCTTTTGTGTCATTTGTTGGGTATCGCAGCTCAGAAAAACGATTCGGCAACATTAGTGTATCTTTTTTTCAAGCCGAAAGTGAAACGGCTTGATGAACAGAAGCAGATTGATGTAGTTTTTGATATGCTAATAGAAGAAGTGAATGCAATTTTTAATAGTAAGCCGATACAACAGTTTTGTATGAATTATAAAATAAAATTTTGGGCAGTGGCAGAATATGCTCAAATAATGTCAGCCTTAAATGAAAGCAATATGATAACCCTTGCCAGAATATAGAGGGTTGTGATTTCTAATAAAGGATAGTAATTGGAAGAAGATGCCTATGCAAGAAAACAATGCGCCGGCAAAAGGCGAGCGTTTGCAGAAAATACTGGCGGCACGCGGTGTGGCTTCACGCCGGGCTGTCGAGCAGATGATACTGGATGGGCGGATATCGCTGAACGGGCGGATAGCCGGGCTGGGGGACAGAGCCATCCCCGGGCAGGATGAGATATTGCTGGATGGTCAACCGCTGCCGGAGGTATCCAAACTGCGGCATATATTGCTGTATAAACCGGCGGGCTATATCACCAGCGCATCCGATCCGAGAGGGCGGCGCACAGTACTGGATCTGCTGCCGCAGGGCGAGCGGCTTTACCCGGTGGGGCGGCTGGATTATGCGACATCAGGCCTGCTGCTGGTGACTAATGACGGCGAACTGACCAATGCCCTGCTGCACCCACGGCAAGAGGTGGATAAGATTTATCATTGTGCGGTGCGTGGCAGAGTAGCGGTGGACAAGCTGCAGCGGCTGGAAGAAGGCATTTTGCTCAGCGATGGTATGACGGCCCCGGCCAGAGCGCGTTTGCTGCGGATGGATGGTGCAAATTCGGTCATCCGGCTGGTAATACATGAGGGACGCAACCGTCAGGTACGGCGTATGATGGCGGCCTGCGGGCTGGAAGTCGTCTGGCTGCAGCGTGCCGGGTTTGCCGGTCTGACGCTGCAGGGGCTGCGCCCGGGGCAGTGGCGTGATCTGACAGCGGATGAGCTGCAGGCATTGCGGCGTCTGGGCGGCATCTGACGGCGGACAGCAGATATTGGATAGATAATATAGCCGTAAAGGTATGGCGAATGGAGGGAATGTAATGAGTAACGTCAAAGCAAAATTGGGTGCTAATGCCGAGGAAAGACTGCAATTAGCGGAGGAGATCAGCAAGGGCTATTTTCGTCAGGGGCTGAATTGTGCGGAGTGTGTGATGCGGACTTTCCTTGATATTTATGATACCGGGCTGCCGGATGAGATTATGGCGCTGTCGACCGGATTCGGCGGCGGTATGGGGCATACCCGTATCGGTGTCTGCGGTGCGATATCCGGTGCCCTGATGGCACTGGGCACTGCCGAGGGGCGGCGCAATCCGTTGGAGGGTGATGACCCGGCAGAGCGCATCCGCAAACTGCAGCAGGAGATATATCCTAAATTCGGCGCATTGGTGAATGAAGCCAAAGATCAGCACGGTACACTGATCTGCGGCGAGCTGATCGCAGATTTTGAGGATTTTGGCTGCAAGGAGCGTCGTTTATTCTGTATGAGGCTGATCGCGGAGTGTGCCAAGCTGGCAGTACGTCACGTAGAGGGCATTCAG